>CAYRNH010000012.1:0-20133 GCA_964425515.1 uncultured Thiotrichaceae bacterium
AGTCTTATTATTGGTGTTGCCGCTGCAAGTACCACACAAGCAAACATTCTTCTTGCTGGCGTTGCCGGGTTGGTAGCAGGAGCCATGTCTATGGCGGCCGGTGAGTATGTGTCGGTCAGTTCTCAATCCGATACAGAGAATGCGGATCTGGCGCTCGAAAAGGCGTCATTAGAGAACGATATAGAGTCTGAAAAAGATGAGCTCGCAAACATTTACCAGAACAGAGGCCTTGATCCTGTTTTAGCAAAACAGGTTGCTGAACAACTGATGGCTCACGATGCCTTAGGGGCGCACGCTCGAGATGAAATTGGTATATCGGAGATCGTTAGTGCCAGGCCAGTTCAGGCCGCTTTATATTCAGCCAGCACATTTACAGTTGGTGCCGCATTACCTTTAATAGTGGCATGGGCCACACCAGGACATTATTTAATATCAGCAGTTGCAGTCTTGTCTCTTGTATTCCTGGCGCTACTTGGCGGGATTTCTGCACGTGTGGGTGGCGCTCCAGTTTCTGTCGGCGCAATCAGAGTGGCTTTCTGGGGCGCGCTAGCAATGACTTTAACCGCAGTAGTAGGTCGTGTATTTGGCGTGGTTGCATGATGAATCATTTATTAATTGTACACACGTCATTAAATACAACTAACAATTGGGTCAAGTTGACGCTAAAAAGTGGCGCGACTGAGCTTACTCGTTAGTCACATGGAGAATAAATGAATTAAGAAAGCGAGGCAGACACTGGCTTCTTCCAATATCTTCGAAACCAGTATCTAACCCGCGTGTTTCAGCTATGGCAGGTTAAGCTGCCTGATTCTGTTTTGCCTGTTTGTACTGCTCGTTGACGAAATCCCAGTTCACAATGCCCATGAACGCTTTGACATAATTCGGGCGAACATTGCGGTAGTCGATGTAATAGGCGTGTTCCCACACATCGCATACCAGCAGAGGCGTTTGACCGTCGCAAAGCGGGTTGCCAGCATCGTGCGTTGAGGTCACTGCGATCTCACCGTTTTTATCAACGACCAGCCAGGCCCAGCCGGAACCGAAGTGATTAACCGCAGCCGCGGAAAACTCGGCCTCAAATTTTTCCATCGAGCCAAACTTGCTGTTGATGGCATCCAGAATGTCACCACCGACCTTGCCGCCGTTCGGGCTCAGGCACTTCCAGTAAAAGCTGTGGTTCCAGGTCTGCGCTGCATTGTTGAAAATCGGGCCAGATGCAGACATGATAATCTCTTCCAGTGATTTGTCAGCGTACTCAGTGCCCTTGATGCCATCGTTCAGTTTGGCTATGTAGGTAGCGTGGTGCTTGCCATAGTGGAATTCCAGCGTTTCCTTGGAAATATGAGGTTCCAGCGCATCCATTGCATAAGGGAGTTCCGGGAGGGTGTGTTCATTAGCCATAGTTTCGTGTCCTCTTTACGTATAGTTGCTGTCTTGAACTGCTATCGACAAAGCGACAGCTGGATAGTTTGGACCTATTCTATATAAATTCCGCCTGAAAATAACCTTCGGTTTATTACCGAAATCCGCTCAGACTGTATAGAACCAGCATTTCTGTCGCCCCACTATACAGGGAATCTCGGAAAAGCTCCTTTATTCCGGGCCTCAACGCCCATAGTCTTCTGTTTTGTTGATAAATATTTTTAAAGTTACAATACAGCGCGTAGCAGTCGCCTGAGCCGGAGTAAATTGTGGAATATAAAGATTATTACAAAATCATGGATCTGAAGCGCGACGCATCTCAGGACGAGATTAAACGCGCCTACCGTAAGCTGGCGCGCAAGTATCATCCTGATGTGAGCAAGGAAAAAGACGCGGAGGAACGCTTTAAGGCACTCGGCGAAGCCTATGAAGTGCTCAAGGATCCGGAAAAACGTGCGGCCTACGACCAGCTCGGCTCTAATTATAAAACGGGCCAGGATTTTCACCCGCCGCCGAACTGGGACTCCGGTTTTGAATTTAGCGGCGGCGGTTTTACCGACTCGAGCGGTGCTGGCTTTAGTGATTTTTTTGAAGAACTGTTTGGTCGTCAGGCACGCGGCGCACATGCGGGCTCTCATGCTTCATTCCACGCGCGTGGTGAAGATCACCACGCCAAAGTTACTATTGACCTTGAAGACGCGTTTCATGGCGCTACGCGCAGTATTAGCCTGCAAACGCCGACACTGGATGAACACGGTCAGATGCGTTTATTGAATCGAACTCTGAACGTGAAGATTCCCAAAGGTATTAAAGAAGGACAGCAGATTCGTCTCACCGGCCAGGGCTCTCCCGGCATGGGCCAGGGGGCACAGGGCGATCTTTATCTGGAGATTCATTTCAATCCGCATTCCTTTTACCGTGCGGAAGGACGCGACCTGCACATGCAACTGCCCATTGCACCCTGGGAAGCGGCACTTGGTGCAACCGTAAAAACACCCACTCCCGAGGGCACGGTGGATCTGAAAATTCCTGCCGGTTCAAACAGCGGTAGCAAGCTACGCCTCAAGGGTCGAGGCATACCGGGCAAACCACCAGGTGATATCTATGTCACCCTAAGCGTAGTAACACCCCCTGCTAACAGTGATGAAACCAGAGCCATTTATCAGGACATGGCAAGCAAACTGGCATTCAATCCAAGAGCGGACCTGGGAGTATAAACAATGACAGCACAAACCATACTGACCGGTATTATTGTTGAAGACAGCACCGAGTTCACTCTGGCAGAACTCAGCCGCGCCTGCGGCATGCCCGCGGAGTGGATACTGAATCTGGTGGAAGAAGGCGTGATCGAACCTGTCGGCAGCGATCAAACTCACTGGCATTTTCCCGGCCACTGCTTACGTCGTGTATGTATTGCACAACGTTTGCAATCCGACCTCGGGATCAATCTTGCGGGAACAGCTCTGGCACTGGAATTACTGGAGGAAGTAGAAACATTACGCCAGCGTATTGCCATGCTGGAATAATAAATACGGCTCTTGCGTTCGCCTTATTTCTACCGCGCCATTTTATATTGAAACCGCTAACACAATGACTGTGTTTTCTGCGCTCAGAATAATCCTTTCTTTAATTAAGCATGTGATAATATCGTCACTTAATGGCGGCGACCGGATCGTTTAGCTATTAGACTTATGAAATATATATAAATATCAAATACATAATATGCAGTCATAAAAAGGAGAAAGGGAATGTTTAACAAATATTGTTTGATTCTGATCGCCGCCTCGTTGTCCAGCGCTTCTGTATCCGCAGAACAATGGACTCCGAATCAATGGTACATAGATGGCGGGATTGGTTCTATCAAATTCGATGATGGTTATGATCAGGTCACACCAACAAACATATATGTACGTGGTGGTTATTTTATAAATCAAAACTTTAATATTGGTCTGGAATCAAACGTAACCACATCACCTGACCAGATAGCCTTTGCACCCGGCGTTGATTACAGTGTAAACATAGGAACACTGTATTTTCGTGTTGGCGCGCCGGTCAGCGATAACGTCATGATGTACGCCCAGATTGGCTCAAGTAATACAGAACTTGGCGCGGAATACAACGGCGTAAAAGTCACATCAAGCGACCGTGACACTATGCTCGGCGCTGGTGCAGAAATCGGGTTTGGAGCCGGCTCAATGTACATGGCAATAAACTACTCACAATACAACAATAATAGCGGTGTCAAAGTCACCGGATTGAACCTGGGTATCGGCACCCGATTTTAGGATCAATATTGTCAGGGTTCGGCAATCATCGATAACACTATCGCTTTTTGCCGAACCGCTAACCTCCATAGACGACCCAGTCCCGCTCCATAACGACAAGCTCAATTACAAAGCACTATTGCCTCTACCGACGCAAAATCACACATGGTCTTGCTGTTGTGCACAACGGTAAATAGTATTCCCTGGATATTGCAGCATGCAAACCAATAAAAATCAGGATTTGCCCTGCCATATTCTAGCGATCAATAGAAACACCCGAAATTAAATCTCTCTCTTTACCACGCTGCGGGATGCCAGTTTTGATCACTGCCACCCTTTAGTTCTCCAATCTGTAAAATTGTATTGTTGATATAAAAATGTGGCGGCACAGGAAGATTGAGCGGCGCGGGCGAACCATCGAACACTCGGCCAGCCAGATCGTAACGTGAACCATGACAGGGACAGTAAAACCCGCCCTCCCAGTTAGCGCCCAGGTCAGAGGGTGCGATATCAGGGCGATATGTCGGTATGCAACCCAGATGTGTACAGATCCCCACACATACAAAATATTCCGGTTTAAGTGAACGATAAGCGTTAGCACATTCAGAAATTTGCTGTGGTTGTGTGGAATTGGGGTCTTTGAGTCGCGAATCGAGTTTAGATAATTCCGAAATCTGAGCCTGCGTGCGGTGAAGAATCCAGATCGGTCGTGATCTCCACATCACCGTTATCATGGCGCCCGGTTTTATCTTACTAACGTCGACTTTGATCGGCGAACCAGCCGCGATCGCTGCAGCCGAAGGCTCCATAGATTTGACAAATGGCACAGCCACTGCTGTAACAAAGACTCCACCCACGATCGATGTCGTTGCGACCAGAAGGCGACGCCGTTTGATATTGACCTTATGCTTCGTTTCTTTAGCCATTTTATGCCCCATACAGGAAACGCATTTGCGATCAGTCACGACAATCATGTCATCCCGCAAAGCAAGGTAGACAATATTATTTCAGGCCGTGTAGACATCAATGTATGGGCGAATCAGATTCAGTATATGTGGTGTACCAATCATAACCGACTGATTAGCGCGAGCTTGCAGATCCGAGCAACACGTCAGCTACATACTGACCCGGTCGAAAAATTGCGCCTGCATCGTGAAATTCATCAAATTAAAACCGGATGACAGGCTGGCGTTTGTAGTATTGATGCACAAATGCCTGCTTAGTTCGATGCAAATGATAATTTTCAGAAGTCTTGCGAAAGGCACACTTGCAAACTAAAAAACGGTTAGAGATCAAGCAAAAACATCAGTGCATAAAAAAGCTCTGAACTCGACGCACTGCTTAAAGAGATATGAAACAGGTGCAATTGGTAACGTTAGTTATGGATTGCCCCGCGTATTAAAATACACCCACAAATACTGATGCAATGACTATTTGTATGCTGCCACATGCACTTATGAATATTTCTGTTTTTCAATATTGGCCTGTACCCGTAAACTGTCCAGCACATGTTCAAGCACAGTGGAATCACTATTGTGCTGGTAGACCATGTAGGTAGGTAATTTAAACTGTGGACTATCAGGCATCTGAAACACCTGGCCGGTATCAAGCAACGGCTCGGCCATGCGAATCGGTACAAAACAGGAACCACCATTGCTCATGATAATTTGCACACCCAGCCAGCCGATATTGACCACCTGCGCGGGACGTTCCATATCAGGATAGTTGCTGGTGTGCTGCGCATAAAATGCAGGGCCCCAGTCAACATAAACATAATTTTCGTCGGGCCAGGGTTTGTTCAGATCGGTTGTCAGCAACACCAGTGTTTCGTCAAACAGATGTTGTATATGTATGCCCGGGCTATGTTGCGGGGTATACATCAAGGCCACATCGACGGTGCCTTCGATCACGCGCCGCATCAGATCATCTTCAAAACCAATCTCGCTTCTTATGGAGATGTCCGGATTTGAGCGTCGCATTTCGCCGACCCATCGGGGCAAAAAAACTTCCCACAAGGCTATACGTGCACCGATGGTAATGCTGGCGCGGTAACGACTCGGCAAGCCGACATCATGACGCGCCTGATCCAGGGTCAGAACAAACGTTTTTGCGTGATGCACAAATCGACGACCGGCCGGTGTGAGCGTGGCGCCGGAACGATTGCGGATGAACAGGCCAGCGCCCAGATAGTCTTCTAATCCCTGGATGCGACTGCTCACCGTGGATTGGGTTACATGCAGGCGCTTTGCCGCCTCGAGAAAACTGCCATTGGCGATAACCGCCAGGAAGGTTTTAACCTGATTCATATCCATGAGTTTAATATCGAATATTTCGATACTAATGTCAAACAATAATCGTTTGTGTTATATAAACGCGTTCTTATATAGTATGGGGCGTTGAATCACTCCTGTTTTTAATCATTGGATACAGAACATGAATAAACCAAGCGGACAACGCCTGCAGGCCAGTGACTTTGCCATGGCAATACAGGAAATGGGGACTTTTGTTGATATATCGGTGGACGATCTGATGCAGCTTTACCAGATGGCAGAGCGCCATGCCAGAATGCGCGACAGGGAAAATGTGCTGGTAGAGAAATTGATGGCGCACCCGGTCATCACCATCCAACCCGGGAGCACGCTCGCCGATGCAGCCCACCTCCTGGTGACCAATAAAATTAGTGGCTTGCCGGTTGTTGATGACAACAACAAGATTATCGGCATGATTACCGAGGCGGATTTTTTACGCACACTAGGGGTGCCTACGCATCAGCACGGTCACAGTGTGTGGCATACGCTCGAAAACATGTTCGCTCAACCCGTGCAGGTTCATGACACTAACTGCCTGGTGAGCGATCTAATGACGAAGGATGTAATCACCGTTTTGCCAGAACAAACGCTTCATCAGGTATTAGATGTAATGAAACAAAATCAGATTAAGCGTATTGCTGTCTGTGATGAAGCACAGCATGTCGTCGGTATGATTACTCGATCTGATTTAGTCAAGGTGTTTTTTGATCGTTTTAACCCTGTTAATACTATCCTGAAAAAAGGCTAATACATTAGAACCAACATTAAACCAGGCATAAAATTCGCAGCCTGCCATAGTATAAGCCTCTGTAAATTTCTATCCAGTTGCAAAACATTCTGATTACTTAATTTAATAATAAAGTGGTGATAGATGAGTACCTCAAAAAACTTTCTCGATTTAATAGGATATAGCCAACAGTCAGCCAGTCATCGTGAAAAGCTGATTTCAACCATTGGCGGTTTCCTCGGAATTTTCGGGATCTTCATGACCAGCTACTGGTTGCTTGATCCTGAAACGGCTGTGTATATCGTTCCCTCTATGGGGGCAAGCGCTGTCCTGCTTTTTGCTGCACCACATGCACAATTTTCTCAACCCTGGAATGTATTTGTAGGGCATGCACTATCGGCTTTGGTCGGTGTCGCATGCTGGCACTGGATTCCAGACTATACTGTTGCCGCCTCAGCCAGTGTTGGTATTGCCATTGGCGTCATGGTAGCAACACGTAGCGTTCATCCACCAGGCGGCGCAACCGCTCTGGCGGCTGTTATCGGCTCAGAGAAGTTGCATCACCTCGGGTATAGTTATGAGTTTCAGCCCATTTTACTAAATACAATCACGATTTTACTCGTCGCTATAGTTTTTAATGGTTTATTCAAATGGCGGCGCTATCCATCTCATCTGCATTCCAAAATGCAGGTAACGAAACCCGTGGTCGATGCATATGGGCCGATAAGTCATGAAGATTTTGTCTATGCCCTGAGTAATATCGAAACTTACGTTGATATTGATGAAGCATCTCTGCTGAAAATTTATAACCTGGCGACAAATAAAAGCACTGATGACAGACGCCCGTGATGTTCAAGACTGTCACGTTTTTCTAAATTCAATCCGATTGATTTCGCCAGAAATCGAGCATCGCTAAAACGGTCACCGGCCACAATCACTGTACGCGCACAGTGAACAATCAACCGTGGCACTCAGTATTCGTCACTCTGGTCTAAAATCTGCTACATTTGTGTCTCTGCAGTTTTTTACGAAACTGTAGAGACAATATCAAAAAATTCATACACAGCAGTTAAATCCGATATATTACAATACAATAACTGACCTGATGGACACAATGGAACACGATGAATCCATTTTTTAACCTCGCTGAATTACCCCCATTGCTAACGCAGTTTATTATCACTGCCCTGCTCAGCTTTATCATTGGCCTGGAATTGCACAGTTACCGCCGCGCAAACGAACAGGATCTTGGTTTTGGAACCACACGTACCTTTACCCTGATTGGTATTCTGGGTTTTGTGCTGTACATGAGCAACGACCAGCTACTCATTTATATCTGTGGTTTCATCGGCATGGTCGTTCTGATGAGTATTTATTACTACCGACGCGCCAGTGAGCACCTGTACTCGCTGATTACTCCACTGCTCGCACTGCTGACCTATTTGATTGCACCTGTGTTAATACGATTACCGAGCTGGTTTGCTATTTTGTACATCGTATCGATATTGTTGATGCTCGGCGAGAAACCGCAGATTCGTCGTTTTTCCGATGCTTTCCGCAGCGCGGAGATGGTCACCTTCTCCAAATTTTTGATCATGGTGGGTGTAATCCTGCCATTGCTTCCGAGTCGTCAGATCGCTCCTTTTATTACCGTCAGTTACTATCATGTCTGGATGGCGCTACTGGTCGTGTCTGGCCTTTCCTATGCCAGCTACCTGGTGCAAACCTATGTGTTCAAAGAAAAAGGTTTATTATTAACAGGTCTGCTGGGCGGTCTGTATTCGAGCACTGCTACCACGATTATATTAGGGCGACGAGCTAGACAGTTACCGCCGACGCCCCAGATCACCCAGGCAATTATTCTGGCAACCGCGATGATGTATCTACGCCTGTTGTTACTGGTGATGTTTCTGGGGCACACGGATATAGCACATCAACTTTTGTGGCCGTTTTTCGCGCTGATCGCCGCATCCTTACTGGCGGTATGGTATGCCTCTCGCATTCCGAGCGGCAGCGAGATTAAAGCAGACAATCTGTTACTGAATCACCCGCTGGAATTCAAAGCGGCGCTGATTTTTTCTGTGTTGTTTGTCATTTTTACAGCACTGACTTCATTCGTGATTACGCAGTACGGTACCGGGGGACTTCACGTACTGTCATTTGTTGTCGGGCTGACTGATATTGATCCCTTTATTTTGTCCTTGCTGGAAGGAACATTCAGAGTGAACGAATCACAACTGGTCGCCGCTATTATTATCGCTTCTGGCAGCAATAATCTGATCAAAGCGGGTTACGCACTGGTGTTTGGTCGTAACCGTTATACCCTGGCCGCAGCTGCCTGGCTGACACTATTGTTCATCGCTTCGATGATTTATGTTTTTGCGTTTCACGTTTAAAAGTGCATGAGCGCAACGCAATGATCAGCCAAACGTCGGTGGATGCTTCCGCCAGTAGACTATCAGTATATAGCCGAACAACATCCCACCCAGATGAGCGAAGTGCGCCACCCCCGCTTCGGTTCCGGTAACCCCTGCCCATAGTTCGATAACAGCATAGATGGTCACAAACCATTTTGCTTTTATCGGTACAGGCGGAATAATCAGCAGCAACCTTTCATTCGGGAAGCTCATACCAAAAGCCAGTAAAAGCCCAAAAATACCACCGGAGGCGCCGATGGTTGGATAGAGCCCACCACTCAGCGTGGCAACCAGTAGTTGCACAATACCCGCACCGAGTACGCATACAAAATAATAAATGGTAAACACACGCGAGCCCCACACATTCTCCATGCGTGTTCCGAATAACCACAAAGCATACATATTCAGCAGCAGGTGCATCACACTGCCGTGCAAAAAGGCATAGGTCACCAGCTGGTATAACTGGAAATGCGCATGCGCGAATCTAAAACCAGGGACTGGTGACGTGTTTAACGGCCATAAAGCAAAGGCCTCAATCAATCGAGATCCGGTAGACATTTCCAGCATATATATCAGGATGTTCGAGATCAGCAGGAACTGAACCACAGGAGGAAGCATTGAATAAGAACGTGCGGTACGCGCCATTGACTAACCTTTGTATTATTCAGCAGGCTCAGGAGATGCTATCGGGACGGGTGACAATACGTCATACTCTAATCAGGAAAACAATACTGGCAGGAGACCGATCAGGCCAAACAGAATCAGATAAAAAGCCACGATGTAACTCAGCAATTTCGGCCAGATAATAATCGCAATTCCCGCGCACAAAGATATTAGTGGCGGCCCGATCATAAAGTAACTCATATTCATTTAGACACTCCCGCGAAAAGTAATGGATGCGTGGCACTACGATTATGCTGCTTTCGAACAGTATGAGCAACTGACCATACTGCTTAAGCACATAGTGCCTTGTATGACAATAAAATAGCTATTATGATCCAGATAAACAACGAAGAATGGCCAGCTGAAATCATTTGACAATCCACGTCTAATTCAGAGAATAACTCATGCATAACAGGCCGTTCTAAAGCAAAGAGGCATATTAAATAGCACTAACATAAGGACTGAGAACATGAAACGAATTACAATGTTGGCAATATTGATCACTATCAGCGGTACTGTCAGTGCTCACATGATGAATGGAAATATGGGCGGCAGCGTAATGGCACAGAAACAGGCATCCGACTCTCATGATTCTGCAAGCAAAACCGAAAGCGATCAAAAAGGTCATGCCCTGACACAAACTTTTTGCACTGGCTGTCATCAGCCACCAAATCCGGGGCAGCACACGCCAGAGGAATGGCCCCAGGTTGTAGAAAAAATGCAGGGCTATATGCAAAGGCAAAGAAGGCGCCTGCCCGACAGTTCTGAAGTAAAACACATACTTCGGTACCTGGACAATTCAAAAGCAGACAATTGATAAAACACGAGATGCTTCGGGCGAAGATATTTTCGGCAGTCGCTCAGCCCAGATGTTGTGACAGAAAATTGAGCGTACGGGGCCAGGAGGTTTTGGCTGCGCTTTCGCGATAGCGTTCCGGGTTGTCAAAATTCATGAAAGCGTGGCCAGCCCCTTCGTAAGCATAGAATTGATGCTCCTTATCCAGGCGCGTCAGTTCCTGATCGAGCGTCGCCATATCATCGGGTGATGGATTGGTGTCATCACCACCGAAATGAAACAGCAAAGGACACTGCAGTTTATCGCTCAGCGAAAACGGTGATGGCCCTTCGCCCCAGGGAATCATGATATTGCCGCCGTAATAGGCCACGGCTGCACGCAACGCGGAATTGAGTTCAGCCATCAGATAAGACACACGCCCACCCATGCAAAAACCGATAATGCCGAGTCGCGTGCTGTCGACCAGTGGATGGCCTTGCAGATAATCAACTGCGGCATTCACATCAGGGATGACTTCGGGATCGCGAAGCTGTTTGAGTTTGTCCATCATGCCGCCCTGTCTGGGATCGAGACGATGATACAGATCCGGCGCAGCGACAAAATAGCCAGCATCGACCAGGCGAGCAACCATGGTCTGAACGAAAGTATCAACGCCGCCCGCATGCATGATGACCACGACTGCAGGGAAAGGTCCTTCACCCATGGGCCATGCGGTATGCATGGCCATGGCGCTATTATCGACAGGAATGGTGACGGTCAGTGTGTTCATGAAACACCAGCACGCCTGGTTTGATTATCAGGCTTCTTTTTCAGAGCAGAGCTCTTTACCGACCAGCTCGCGCTCGAGCTCTTTCTCTTTTTTAAGGAGCTGTCTCAACCGGTTGCCGTTGGAGATATATTCGCGTGAGCCAACGAAGAAAATTACCACCCCCAGCGCTATCAGTACAAAACCTGCAACTTCCAAAAGATGGTGATTGGAGAAGCGAATAAAAGCCATACCAAGAACAACCAGAGCTATCGCTGTACGAGCATAAGCAAGAAAGGTGCGCTTGTTGGCCAGTATGGTGCGATCAAGCGCCAGCCAGTCGCGCAAGATCATTTCTTCGCGTTTGAATACTGCATATGGATCATCTTCTAACACAGGCAACCTCTTTTTAAATAGTAAATAGCATCACTCATACGACCCCATAACCGGGATGGAAATCTGTACAATTCTCGTGAGAGCAACGCCAGGACTCACCGACCAACGGCAATAGCTACCATCAACCGGGATTTGAACGTAAGAACTGGAGACATAATATAGCAGAACACCAATATAACTTCAAGATGAGCACTGTCTTAACAGATTGATTTTATTCGCTAACATGATGAAAACAATGGGGCATGCGCGCGGCAAACCCCGGTTCGCTGCCAGTCAGCCGGGGCTGAAAACGGGTTGCAGCCGAAGCTGGATTATGTTTTCTCAAACATTGGGAATCGCTCTCGGTGACTGGACTACAGACTCCGCAGGACCTGGCTATGAAGGCGGGGCGATTGTATTGGGTTCAAATGCTGGCAGTCATCGCGATACTGTATTATCGAACCAGAATTTCACAGACATTATTGTTCTGGGCTGTATTTATTCTTACCCGCCCACTGGGAGCCGTAGTTAGCAACTTCTGGATAGCCCCTTAATACACGGCGGTCTGGAACTCAACCGTTACTCAGCATCACTAACATTAGTGGCATGGATTACTCCGTTTATTTTCTTGTACTCACATAAGCCCGCAAAACAGGACCACTAGCACTCATGGACTGATCCATGCATAGATAACTTTCACATATGGGTGCCATGTTATATTGCACTCGCTGCACCCAACCAGGCTGACCCGTTGCATAAACTTCTATCAACCATTGTTTTATTGCTAATGTTATCTGGATGCGCCTCGACAGCCGTGCGCAATCCGAACATCGTCTGGCATAACACTCCATTGACGATGACGTACTGCATCAAATCTTCCAGCGGAATTAATTCCATAACCAAATCACTTTCCACAAAAGAGAACAAAAAAGATTTCGAAAAACATGTGCAACTCGCCATTACTGATATACATAATTATGTAGACAAAAACATCGCTCACGATCCCGACATCAACATACGGTTTAACCCCGCCTGCCCTGATACCAACAATGACATAAGCAAGCCTGCAGACTTTATTCTTACGATAAATCTGTCAGGCTATGGCAGCATCAAAAAAGAATGGAAAAAAGTGCTGATCGGTACCGGTATCGCCGAAGGTATTTTTCAGGGCCTGGTCGTGTATGCCGCGACCCAGAATCCCTGGCTAAGTACTGCGGTTGGCGGTGAAGAAATCACTTCTGAGTATCTTACCTGGAACGGGGTTGACTGGATCCTGGGAGATGCCTATGCGCCCGTGACACTGGAAGGATCACTCTTATACGCGAACAACAAAGAAGTTCTCTGGCAGGACAGCGCTTTTGTCACCGAAAATGACAAGGTACTTAGCAAGCAGGATAAAAAAGACAAATCGAAACAGTTAATCGCCAGTCTTCATAAAGCAGAATCCGAATTATTAACCAGTCTGAATAAATATATAAAAACCACGCTGGTGAAGCAGCCGAAATCAGCAGACACCATACCCGAACCTGCAGACTGGTAATACTTTTGCAACAAATTAAGCAAAGAAAATACGTCTCAGCTGACTATGCAATGCCTCTGAATCATGCTGTGTCTTGTTGACGACCCACACCCGTTTTTTATAACAATACCAACTAAACCGAAAACATATTGTCAACATGACCATATAATAACCCATCAACCACCCGTGAGGACCTGATATGTCACTACTATTTTCAGAAGCAAAGCTAGGTGCACTGACGCTGCAGAACCATCTTGTCATGTCGCCGCTAACGCGTAACCGCGCTACCAACAATATTCCCAATGAGCTGATGACAGAGTATTACGCACAACGCGCAAGTGTCGGCCTTATCATCACCGAAGGCACCTCGCCATCGCCTAATGGTCTGGGTTATCCCCGTATTCCGGGGATATTCTCTCAGGAGCAGATTGCCGGCTGGAAAAACATTACCGAAAAGGTGCATGAAAAAGGTGCAAAGATGTTTATGCAGCTGATGCATTGCGGACGCATTGCGCACCCGCTCAATCTGCCCAAAGACGCGCATGTGCTGAGCGCTTCTGCGGTAGCCGCAGAAGGCGAAATGTACACCGATACCGAAGGACTGAAGCCGCACCCTGTACCGAAAGCAATGACCGCGAGCGATATCAAAACCACGATTGCGGAATATGCGCAGGCCGCGAAAAATGCAATCGCCGCGGGTTTTGATGGCGTCGAGCTGCACGCTGCGAACGGATATTTACTAGAACAGTTTATACGTCCGAATTCAAATCAACGTACAGACGATTATGGCGGCCCCATCGAAAATCGCGCCCGGTTTGTACTCGAAGTGGTTGAAGCTGCCATTGCTGCAGTAGGCAAGGACAAGGTCGGGATTCGAGTTTCACCTTTCGGCACTTTCAATGACATGCCTTTGTATGACGACATGGCAGCGGACTACACCTATCTCGCACAGCAGCTTGATGCGCGTGGATTAATGTATATCCATATCGTCGACCACTCACCGATGGGTGCGCCCGAAGTGCCCGATTCAATCAAGGCAACATTTCGCAAGGAATTCAAACGCTCGTTAATTCTCTCGGGCGGTTACGATGCAGCGCGCGCAGAAAGCGATCTGTCTGCAGGAAAGTGTGACCTGGTTGCGGTGGGTCGCCCGATCCTGGCTAATCCGGACCTGGTGGCGCGATGGGAAACCGGTGCGGAACTGAACAACCCTGATATGGATACGTTTTACACCCCGGGCGCGAAAGGTTATACCGACTACCCGACACTGGCGACAACACGATAGCGAATGCAGATTAGTCTGCGGCGAGGTGTGTTTATTTGGCCAGCCGCAACCGGAGTCGAGCAGGATTCGACAACAGGACAAGGAAGTCATCGCCGGCTACAGGGCGACTGTAATAATAACCCTGCGCAGCGTCACAACCCATGCGTCTGAGCATTTCCTCGGCCTCCTGACTTTCCACACCTTCAGCAATCACACGCATACCAAGATTGTGTGCAAGATCAGTGGACGTACGCACAATAACCTCATCGTTTTCATCTGTCAGCATACCTTCGACAAATGAACGATCAATTTTGATTTCTTTCACCGGTAATTGCCTGAGATAGGCCAGCGACGAATAACCCGTACCGAAATCGTCAATCGATATTTCAACACCCATCTGATCGAGTTTGTTCAATACCTTTTTGCTGTTGACAGGATCTTTCATAAATACATTTTCAGTCAACTCGATAATCAACTGCGATGGATTAAGACCGTACTTTATGATTATCTCCTGTAATTTTTCAGGTAAAAGAGTATCGTGTATGCAATTCACGGACACGTTTACACTAACCGATATTATATTGCCGCTTTCTCGCCATCGCGCGCACTGCTTCGCCGCCTGATCAAATACCCAGTAAGTCAGCGGTTGCATCAGTCCCGCCTGTTCAGCAAAAGAAATAAATTCTGCCGGTGCGATAAAGCCGCGTTGATCGTGCTCCCATCTCAGCAGCGCTTCCGCACCGCAGATGTTGCCGGTTGTCAGATTTATTTTTGGCTGGTAGTAAACACTGAGCGCATCCTGAGCCATCGCCCGTCTGAGTTCGCCCATCAGCTCCAGACGACTCACTGTATGCCGGTCTTCTGCAGATTCATAAATAGAGTATCCGGTGCGATTATGTTTGGCGTTATACATGGCCACATCGGCGCGCTGCAAAAGAATATTGGCGTCATAACCGTGTGTAGGAAATTCGGCAATCCCTACACTGAGCCCTATTTCAAGATTACGCCCTTCCACAACAAGCGGCTTGCTGAAAATTTCCAGGATCTTGTCGACGATTAGCCTTGCACGCACAAGAGATGTATCCGGTAACAGTATGCCGAATTCATCACCACCCAGACGGGCTACCAGATCATTATTCCTGTGGACATGCTGCAGGCGACCCGCGGCTATCTGCAACACAATGTCACCGATATGATGCCCCAGGGTATCGTTAATTTCCTTAAATCGGTCGAGGTCGATGAGCAGGATGATAAAACGGTGATTTACATCAGCATTGTTTTCCAGTTGTTTCTGCAACCGGTCGTTAAACATTTTTCTGTTTGGCAAATCAGTCAGGGGGTCGTGCAATGCCTGATGCTCAAGCGCCTCGGTTTCCTGGCGAATGGCTGACGCCAGCAACTCAAAGCGACTTTCCAGCTCGTCAATTTGATCGGCGTGTTCCAGCTTTGGCTGGATAATCTCCATGTCCTCTGAGAACTTGACCACCCGCGATGTGAGTTTTTGTATCCTGGACGTAATTCTAAAAACAACCAGCGCGAAAGCGGCAATGAACACAAAAGCCGACAATGCTGTTACCTGTCTGTCGGCGCTAATGATCGTTTCAGTTTGTTTATTGACTTCATCGGTCGAGATAAATGAAACGAACTGAAGCAATAAATCGGATGTACCGGTATCGAAATGATCTGCGCCAGTCACGTAATAGCGTGACTTCATATCCTGCAACCTGGAATTTTTCGGTACCAGTTTGTTATTGCTGCTTACCAAAATTGATTGCTCACCATCTTTCAGGAGAGCAACAATACTTTTATCGGCATCACCACCCAGTGATTTTTTTAATAACTCAGAATCTACGGGGCTGGCGATAACCATGATCGGGCCTTTGGTATTATTATCAATATAATCCGACGACAGCACAAATGGCCGGCCATTGAATGTTGTGATGTAACTTTGGCCTCTACTCAGCTCTATTGTATGACGGGAAATATTCAACAGGCCTTCAGGTGGTATTGGATTTCTATAGTGATAGAGCTCACGGAGTTTTCCGTGCTTATCCAGCAGCAGGGCGTAGCGCGGCCAGACATAGCTCCGCATAATGGATATTTTTGGAAGCCATGGTGGCACTTCCTCATGCAGGACAAGTTTGCCAGTCCTGTTTTTTTTCCATTGATCAGATTTTACATAATTGACTGCAGAGATATTATTTGCGTATGTGCGCACAGCCGGGTCGTAGGAATTGATATAACGGTAAAATCGAATACGATGTTCCCTTGCCTCCGCCTTGAATCGCGCTTCGAGATTCTGGTGAAAAATAGATCTCAGCTGGTTTGACTGATATAAATCCGATGCCGCCCAGAGAAACATACCGACGAGCAATGTCACTATTAACATTGAAGTTGTTAGTGAAAAGCGAGACTTTATTTTCATAAGATGAAAGCTTATTGATGCTTTCTGACAGTCGATGAACCATCGGGTTCACCGACAAGCTCATCCCCCTTGAACTTCCAGCCGGCCAGACGAAGCTGCGATGCCGGGATGAAATCGTACTGGGCGCCATTTTTCTCGACATAGTCTCGAATCGCAGCTAACAATTTAGTAGCTTTGTCATTTTTATTGTTCGCATTATTCCATGTCGTCATGCTGTAGGTACGATAAAGGGGATATTCGCCTTTTAGGAGTTTATAAAGATCGTCTGGACTGTTGCCATCAATGCTCAATAACTTCAGCTGGCCACTCTCTCTGTGCACCTTCAACATAAATGGAACTTCATAGCCGATGGCGTTTTTATGAGTACTTACCTGCTTGACCATATCGGAAATGGTGGCGACTGAGACAATCCGGGGACCGAACATATCCTGATTATCCAGCAGCAAACGCCAATGACCTGGGCGCTTTTTGCAATGCAGGCGCACCACTGGCTGAATTCTTTCACCACTTAACTCACTAGCAGCGCCATGGAAATCGGGGACTTCAGACCACATCACATAGTCACCTTCGAAAATTTTTCTGGCTTCCGCAAGTGTTACATTATTGAGTGGATTCGCCGCATTGGTGGTCAGTGCAATCGGGGCGATGGCTATCGTGTGAAACACCAGCCCGGGCAGTCGATCGGTCTTACCCGGCGGGCAACAGTAAGTACCAATATCAACCGATTTTTTCAGCAGCTTTTTTGCTGTTGCGCCACATGATCCCTGCTGAATATCAATTGTAATACCCTGCTGGCGAGCAATATCCTCGACGATCTTGTGCAGTGCCGGATACGTTTGCTGGCCCAGCGAAATAACAACATCGACCTTGCCGACGTTTTTATTGTACTGAATGGGTTGTGACTTGAAACCGGGGTCAACATCAGCGATCTGGTTCGGGTCGGAAAATGCCTTGCCTGCCAGTGCATCAGGGACAGCGGCCTGCGCGGCAGCGACTGGAATAAGCAGTATCAGAAAATAGGGATAAAACCGTTTAAACCTCTTCATAAAAATACAACCCGGCATGAAATCGACGATTAGAATATTTTCTTAATTTGGCGTAGTTTGCTGAATTGTAGGTTATTTCGTTATCACATTGAGTCAGAATGGCCGCTAATAACGGCTTGCTGGTGAGCTAGCCGATCAACGGGGGAATATTAGCGACCACTGCTTCGTCTTTATTAGATGCTGTATAAAACCATAATTCCCATATAATGATAAACATGAAACATACTATTAGACCTCCCCGGATTTCCACATACCTTGTACTGCTGTTGCTTGGCCTCATTTGCGCTAACGCCAGCGCCAAAACCCGGGTGACTATAGAAAAGATCCCTGGCAGTGGCCTGCACAGCTGGAGCGCTGTCGATGACGGCTTTAGCATCAAGCTCATCCAGCTGCTCCCCGATTTTGTCCGCGCGGTGTATGCCAAGCACGGTCTTCCGCCCAAACTATATAACGATATCGGCGATTACTGCGTGTTTGGCACCATCATCAAAAACACGTCTGGCAAGACGCTGGACTACGACGTGGGCACCTGGCGCACGATAGACGCCAATGGAACTAAAGGTGTTGTAAAAACCAAAAGCCAGTGGGCAGCACAATGGAAAAAAGCGGGGGTGAACTTTTCCTGGACCCTGCTGCCGGGTGAAGGCACCTTTTACCCGGGCGACTGGCAACAGGGGTTTACCACTGTCAAATTACCGCACGGTAGTAGCTTCGACCTGATATTCAAATGGAAAATTGACGGGGTCGAGCATACCGGCAAAATCCATCAGTTGCGCTGTGCGCCCGATATTACGAGGAATAAATAATGCGAACACGTTTTTTTATTGGCAGTTGTCTCCTGCTTCTGCTGGCTTCACCATTGTATGCAGCACAGAAACAGCCCCCGCTTGGGCATGAACTCAGCCGGCTGCCCACTCCGGTACCAGCACCTGCATTTACCTTAAAAGACATAGACGATAAGCCACACAGCCTCGCTGATTACAAAGGCAAGGTGGTGCTGCTGAATTTCTGGGGCACCTGGTGCCCGCCCTGTCGTCGCGAAATGCCATCCATAGAACGTGTATACGAGCACCTGCACAAGAAAAATTTCGTTGTGCTCGCTATCAATCAGATGGAAACAGCCGACGATGTTTTCGTTTACACCAGCCAATTGAGCATAGCGCCTACCTTTCCTATTCTGTTCGACAAAAACAGCGATGTTGCCACAGCATATCGAGTCAAGGGCCTTCCTACCAGCTATCTCATCGATAAAAAAGGCAACATCCGTTTCCGCGCCATCGGTGGCCGAGAATTTGACAACCCGAAGGTGGAAAAACAGATCAACAGCTTAATTAACGAACAATGATCAGCAGATATCAGACCACGATCACTCTGTTAGCAGGCGCTATTGTGCTGGCCTCATGCAGCACAGCGAGCTGGTATCAGGGTGCAAAGGCCAGCGGCGAAGCACATTGTCGCACGCTGCCGCAGGGCGAGTACCAGGAATGCATGCGCAGCTATGACAAAACCTATAACGAATACAAAAAACAGCGCGAAGAAGCCATACAAAAGTAATCCTTAACTCGCATCACCTGCCTGACACTCTCGGCACTGAAATCAAAAAAATGATATCTGGCTTGATACACATCAAATATCGCCAGCTATTCACTGGCACCAGATGCTACCGATATTGCTACATTAGACGTAAACTAAAACTGTGTCATTTGTCACTGGAGGGAGCACGATGAAAATTGTCCGACATGGCCTGTCCATAGGTTTCGAACACTCCGGACACGGTATTTACATGACGCTGAAAGTGTCTGGAAAGCTCAGGCACGAAGATTATGAAATCATGGTCCCGATGCTTGAGTCCGCAATTGCAGGTATCGAAAGCCCCGAAATAAACGCACTGATTGACGCCACCGAACTTCAAGGCTGGGAAGTCCGCGCCGCATGGGATGATTTGAAACTCGGTTTAAAGCACGGCCGCGAGTTCAAAAAGATCGCCATACTGGGCAATAAGGACTGGCAGAAATATGCCAGCATGGTGGGCTCGTGGTTTATCTCGGGCGAAGCTAAATATTTTGAGGATAGCGCTGAAGCGCTGGAGTGGTTGAACGTTTAATAGTTGGCAGTTGGCAGTTGGCAGTTGGCAGTTGGCAGTTGGCAGTTGGCAGTTGGC
>CAYRNH010000013.1:0-20067 GCA_964425515.1 uncultured Thiotrichaceae bacterium
CGTGGTAAATCTGCCACCGCGTTCCAGTCCGAGCTGCTGGCCTCGATTAAACCTGCCCAGGCTCTACCATAGGTAAATAAAATTTCTGCATCAGATTTTTTAAACAGCTTGAGTGTTTGTTCGTATTGATGATACGACTCTTTTCTCGCTCCACAGGCAGCCGGCTTTTGTATACACAATGCATGACTGGCATAATCATAAGCGTGCTGCGCCAGCACACGCTGCCGCTGTTTGTTTTGCACAAACGCAGAGGCATACGCACTATAAAGCTTCGAGCCAGATACCAGCAGGTTTACATTATCAGGCTCCGAGCGAATCATACTGCTCACCAGTACCATATAGGCCGGCAGTGCCTGCTCGATGGTTTCCGGATCATCAGACTCAGATATCGTAGCCGACAGATTATCTGCAAACTCCTGTTTGGTGTTCGAAATCAGGGTACTGCAACCGCTCAGCATCGCGCTCAGCATGCAGAGCATGCTCGCAATTTTGATTAGCCGTAAATAGTGCGGGTTCAGTGACATGGTTTGAGTGTGACTGCACAGTAAATCAAAAGTGAATACTAACGCTTTATGCACCATCCTGGCCAGTTTTAGCGATTATCGGATGCCCATAAAAAAGGCCGGCAAGCCGGCCTTTTTTAAATTCCACATCCGTTTACTGTTTAACGACTTTCTGCAAACCGGCAACCGAACGTACCCATGGCTTGCTGCCTGTTGCGCTTGCCACATCACTGGCAGCTGCCTGAGCCGCGCTGCGAGTAGGGTAGGTTTCAACAAGCACATAGATAGTCTTGCCACTGTGATCTGTTTTGACGGCCATCATGTTATCGTCAAGTTTTTTTTCAGATTTGTACTGTTCTACGCTCTTGAGTGTAGTCGCAGCATACACCTGAACCGCGTAGTAACTGCCGGGCAATGCCAGTATGCGTTGTTCATTATTGATGTCCGTCACCACCGATTGCGCTTTGTATTCAGCCGGCGGTGGGACTTCTGTCGGTGCTGAGGCAGCTGGCATCGGCTGCTCTGCTTCTGCCGGTGGCGCTGCTTCTGCCTGAGGCTCTGCTGGGAGCACTTCAGCAGGTGCCGTCATTTCAGGTGCCTGAGTAACCGTGTTATCGGCCGGTACTGTACTGCTATCTGTATTAATCTTATTGTTCCACGGCGATGCATCAGGACGACTCCATGGCGCAGGTGTGCTCGTGCAGGCTGCCAGCCCCATAATCAGAAAATTCGTCAGCAACACAGCCTTAAATTGATTTATTGTTATTTTCACTTCTAGCTCCCCTTATAAGTGCTTTAGCAGATTGTAGTTCAAATGCCCAGAAAATCACTGACAGACGGTACTTTTGTAATACCAACAAAAAAGGGGCACTGAGGCCCCTTTTTTGCTGGTTTGGTCTGGCTAGCTGCGATCAGGCAGCGGCCTCGTCTTCGACCGCTTTCATGCTGAGTCGGATTCGACCCTGGCGGTCGATTTCCAGCACTTTCACCTTGACCACATCACCTTCGGAAAGCTTGTCGCTAACATTCTCGACACGTTCTTCGCAGATCTGTGAGATGTGCACCAGACCGTCTTTACCCGGCAGGATTTCAACAAAGGCACCGAAGTCCATGATTTTTTTCACTGTGCCGTTATAGACCACGCCAACTTCTGCATCAGAGGTAATCTGTTCGATGCGGCGTCTCGCTTCTTCTGCTGCCGCCAGATCGCTGGACGCAATTTTCACGTTGCCATCGTCATCGATATCGATGCTGGCACCGGTTTCTTCGGTCAATGCGCGAATCACCGCACCGCCCTTACCGATCACATCGCGGATCTTGTCGGGGTCGATTTTCAGCGTCAGGTAGCGAGGTGCGTACTGTGACATTTCGGTGCTAGGCGCAGAAATTACTTTCGCCATTTCACCCAGAATATACAAACGACCGGCTTTGGCCTGTTCCAGTGCTGCGTGCATGATCTCTCTGGTGATACCGGTGATCTTGATATCCATCTGCAGTGCACAGATACCATCAGCAGAACCGGCTACCTTGAAGTCCATGTCGCCGAGGTGATCTTCATCACCCAGAATATCGGTGAGCACAGCAAATTTGTCGTCTTCCTTGATCAGACCCATGGCGATACCTGCCACTGGTGCCTTGATCGGAACACCTGCGTCCATCAGCGAAAGACTGGTTCCGCAAACGGAAGCCATCGAGCTGGAACCATTGGATTCGGTGATTTCTGAAACCACACGAATGGTGTAAGGGAATTCTTCTTCCGAAGGCATCACGCCCAGCACACCGCGCTTGGCGAGACGGCCATGACCGATTTCACGACGTTTCGGGCTGCCCACCATGCCGGTTTCACCGACGCAGTATGGAGGAAAATTGTAATGCAGCATAAAGTGATCGCGATATGAACCACCCAGGGCATCGATAATCTGAGCATCACGTGCCGTACCCAGAGTGGTCACGACCAGCGCCTGGGTTTCACCGCGGGTGAACAGCGCTGAACCATGAGTGCGAGGCAGAACACCGGTGCGTACAGTAATATCACGCACATCGCTGGTGGTACGGCCATCGATGCGCTTTTCGCCCGCAATGATGCGGCCACGCACGATTTTCTTTTCAACTTTATAAAAGGCATCAAGGATTGCGCCCTGGCTCCAGCCATCATCGGAGGCCAGTGCTTCAACCGCAGCATTCTTCACGGCTTTGACCGCATCCTGGCGCTGCATCTTGTCAGCAATCTGGTAAGCATCGGTGATCGCTGCAGTGTAATCAGCAGTGACTTTATCGATCAGGCTTTCATCAGCAGCAGGTGCCTGCCAGTCCCAGGAAGGTGTGCCGACTTCAGCAGCAAACTCAGTGATCGCCTGGATCACGGCCTGCATCTGTTCGTGACCGAACATCACAGCGCCCAGCATAACGTCTTCGGGCAGCATTCTGGCTTCCGATTCCACCATCAGCACCGCCTCTTTGGTACCGGCAACCACCAGGTCGAGATCCGATGTCTGCAGCGATTCTTTGGAAGGATTGAGCAGATATTCACCGTCGCGGTAACCCACACGAGCGGCACCCAGCGGACCAGCAAAGGGCGCACCTGAGATCGCCAGCGCTGCAGAAGCACCGATGATGGAGGGAATTTCTGAATCCATTTCGTTGCAGATAGAAACCACGGTGGCAACGATCTGAACTTCGTTCTTAAACGCTTTTGGAAATAGCGGACGAATCGGGCGGTCAATCAAACGTGAAATCAGGGTTTCATTTTCGCTCGGACGACCTTCGCGGCGGAAAAAACCACCCGGAATCTTACCAGCCGCATAGGTGCGCTCCTGGTAATTCACGGTCATCGGGAAAAAGTCTTTGCCCGGATCGGCGTCTTTCATTGCGACTGCGGTGACAAAAACCACGGTATCGCCCATGCTGACCATCACGGCGCCGGAGGCCTGACGTGCTATTTCACCGCATTCCAGGGTGACAGTGTGTTCGCCGTACTGGAACGTTTTCTTGATTGCTGTTGGTTTCACTAGTGTTTTCCCGATGTTATCGTTGACGCTATGTGCGATGTGTATTTATCTACGCAGGCCGAGGCTTGAAATCAGATTTTTGTAACGTTCAGCATCTTTGCTTTTCAGGTAATCGAGCAGTTTTCGACGCTGATTGACCATACGCAGCAGACCACGACGCGAATGATGATCGCCTTTGTGGGTCTGAAAATGGCCGGTCAGCTGGCTGATGCGGGTGCTTAAAAGCGCTACCTGAACTTCAGGTGAGCCGGTATCTCCTTGAGCGCGTTGATATTTTTCAACAACATCGGATTTTTCAACAGTACTTAAAGCCATGGATACTCCAAAAACAATTACTTGCGGTCAGTAAAAAGGTGGGGGATTTTATCACTTATTCCGGGCAGGCAAAAGCATTGTTCTAACAACACTGGCCTGATATTCATTAATTAATAGATTCACGAAATCGCCTGAATCATGCGTCGAGGAGCCACCCGGCCATCGTCCTGGATCTCACCCACCCCCATAAATTCCTGGTGATGGTAGATGCGGACATAGCCACAGGTGGGCGCGTGTGGCACCAGAATCGGCTGCCCCTGGCGCATATAAAAGGCCGAGTCATTGTCCAGATTCACGTCTGGCCAGTTGGCGATACCACTCTCGATCGGCAGTAGACAGGCATCCAGCGCAGCGTGACCCTGTTCGGCCAGCGCCTGCAACTCCGCCATGGTAAACATGGTATCGCGGTAAGGACCAACGGCCAGCCGGCGCAGCGCGGCGACATGGCCGCCGCAGCCGAGAGCATTGCCGATGTCTTCTGCCAGGGTGCGCACATAGGTGCCTTTGCTACAGGCGACTTCGAGGTCGATCACGCCATTCTCACAATCATAACCGTGCAGAATCCACTCGTGAATAGTCACGGGTCGCGGTTTACGCTCGACCTCGATACCTTCGCGGGCAAGTTTGTACAAACGCTCACCCTTGTGTTTGAGCGCGGAATACATCGGTGGGATCTGCTCGATAGCGCCTGTGAACTGTGGCAGCACGGCTTCGATATCCGCCTGGGTGACATGGCTGAAATCACGCTCCAGCAGCACTTCACCATCGGCGTCACCGGTGGTCATGGTTTTACCCAGCTGGCAGAGCATGCGATAGCGTTTGTCAGAATCGAGCAGAAAAGCAGAAATCTTGGTGGCCTCACCGAAGCAGATCGGCAACATACCGGTCGCGAGCGGGTCGAGACTGCCGGTGTGCCCGGCCTTGCAGGCGCCGAATAAACGCTTCACATCCTGCAGCGCATAATTCGAACTCACGCCCGCAGGTTTATCCAACAACAGAACGCCACTAACATCGCGCCCTTTAAATTTACGTTTTGCCATGTAAACACATTACCTTCAGTATTTTATTCGGGTGCAACATCGTCATCGCCCGCATCTTTGTGCTCGGTCGATGATTGCTGTTCTGTGTGTTGCTCGCGCTCGGAATCACTACGTAGCGCCTTGTCGATCAAATCATCCATAGCAGCGCCGCGTATGCCGCTGTCGTCGAGCACGAACTTCAGCGCGGGCACAGTACGCGCCAGCAATCGACTCGCTACCTTGCTGCGCAAAAAACCACTGGCGCGATTTAATAGTTCAATCGTTTCCTGTTGCGCGTTTTCATCCAGCACCGAGCAATAGACTACCGCGTGACTGATGTCACGACTCAGTTTTACTTCGGTAAACGAGCACAGACCTATGCGTGGATCTTTCAGCTCCGCACGCACAATCTCGGCGAGATCGCGGCGAATCTGCTCAGCCATTCTCTGACTTCTGGAAAATTCTCTTGGCATTGCTCAGACTTTAAAATATTCCAGTATGCACACCACAGGTGGGCAGACTGGACTTGATTACTATGGCATCCGTCTGCATCAATACTCACAGTGCCGGCGGATGATGGTCAGTGCTAAAACTCAGGCACTGATATCGTCTTCATTACAAAGTACGCTGTACCTGGATACGTTCAAATATTTCTATCTGATCGCCCACTTTGACGTCGTTGTAATTTTTCACTGCAATACCGCATTCACTACCACTCTTCACTTCTTCAACGTTATCCTTGAAGCGGCGTAAAGATTCCAGCTCACCTTCAAAAATAACCACATTGTCACGCAATACACGAATCGGTTGTTTGCGTCGAATTACGCCTTCGGTCACCAGCGAACCTGCCACCTGACCAAACTTGGGTGAATTGAACACTTCCTGCACCGTGGCCATGCCAATGATTTCTTCGCGATACTCAGGTGCCAGCATACCAACCAGGGCCTGTTTAACATTATCGATCAGCTCATAAATGATGCTGTAATAATTGATTTCAACACCACGCTCACCCGCCACACGTCTCGCCGCCGCATCCGCGCGCACATTAAAACCAACCACCAGTGCATTGGTTGCGGCTGCAAGACCGATATCGGTTTCGTTGATACCACCGACACCGGAACCTACAATCGCTACCGCCACTTCTTCATTGTCAGCCGCAAGTTTATTCAAGGCATCACGAATCGCTTCCAGCGTACCCTGAACATCTGCTTTCAGCAGAATATTCAGTTTGTTCACTTCGCCTGCTTTAATCTGATCAAACAGAGAATCAAGCTTAGAGGTCTGCTGACTGGCAAGACGCAGATCACGGGTTTTATGTTTGCGTCTGGCAGCCACATCACGTGCAGTACGTTCGTCTGCAACTACCAGCATCTCATCACCTGCGCTCGGTGGATTCGATAGACCAATCACTGCCACTGGAATCGAAGGCGTGGCCAGTTCAACGTTGTTACCATGCTCATCGAACATCGCACGCACACGTCCAAACTCTTCGCCAGCGAGCATGATGTCGCCTTTCTTCAGTGTACCTTCGCGCACTAGCACTGTAGTGATAACACCGCGGCCTTTATCCAGAGATGCTTCCAGTACTGCGCCTTTGGCCATGCAGTTCACTGGCGATTTCAGTTCCATGATTTCTGCCTGAACATTGATGGCATCAAGCAGTTTATCGATGCCTTCACCGGTGTGCGCAGATACATTAACGAATATGCTGTCACCACCCCATTCTTCAGGGATGATGTTGTGAGCGCCAAGCTCAGTCTTAATTTTTTCCGGGTTGGCGTCTTCTTTGTCAATTTTATTGACCGCAATAATAATCGGTACGCCAGCTGCCTGTGAGTGCTGGATCGCTTCGATCGTCTGCGGCATAACACCGTCGTCTGCCGCGACTACCAGAATCACAATGTCAGTAATGTTGGCACCGCGGGCACGCATGTTAGTAAACGCAGCATGGCCGGGGGTATCGATAAAGCTGATCACACCTTTTTCGGTTTCTACATGGTAGGCGCCAATATGCTGAGTGATGCCACCCGCTTCGCCCGAAGCAATTTTCGAGGTGCGAATATAATCCAGCAAAGAGGTCTTGCCGTGGTCGACATGACCCATGATGGTGACCACCGGAGGCCGGGTGACAAGTTCCTTATCTGCGTCATCACGTATCAGCAGCGCTTTTTCAGCATCGTCTTCGCTAACCAGTTTCACATTGTGACCCAGCTCTTCCACCACCAGTACAGCGGTGTCCTGATCGATGACCTGGTTAATCGTGGCCATCACACCCATTTTCATCAATTCCTTGATCAGGTCTGCGGTTTTCATCGACATGCGTTTAGCAAGCGAATCTACAGTAATGGTTTCTGGAATGATAACTTCATGCACGATCGGCGCATTGGGTCTTTCAAAACCATGGCGAGTTTCGGCAACCACACCTCTGGTCTGAGGCCGATGTTTTTTCTTTTTACGCTGGCCACCGCCACTAACATGGAGCTCGTCACGGCCATACAGTGTTTCTTCTTTTGGTTTACGTCCTGCCTCGTGGCGTCCCTTTTTGCCGCCCGATTTCTCGCGACGGTTTTCTGCCGCCTGCAGTTCGTCTACGGTTAACGTTTTCGGTTCTGCGGCCGCCTGCTTTTCTTCTTTTTGTTGTGTTACTGCTTCACGACGAGCCTGCTCCTCACGTTCTTCCTGTTCGCGTGCTTCTGCGCGTTCGCGTTTTTTATCCAGTTCCTGCTGGCGTTCCAGCTCTCGATTTGCCTGATCTGCGCGCAGACGTTCCAGCTCTTCCAGCTCTTTTGGTTTAACTGGCGCTTCATCTGCCGACGCAGCTGTTTCAACCGGTCGTGTGATATTGCGTTTTCTGCGCACTTCTACCGCAACGGTTTTAGCGCGACCCGGGCTGCTGCTACCGACCTTGAGTTCACTGACCGATTTGCGTTTCAGTGTAATCTTGCGCGGCTTGGCCTCACCTTCAACACTGGCAGCAGCACGTTTGCCATGCTGATTGCGCAAATGCTGTAACAACTGCATCTTATCTTTATCGGATATCAACGCATCTGCGTTATCCGCCGTCAATCCTGCATCCTTGATTTGCTCAAGCAAGCGATCGATGGGCGTGCCCACGACTTCAGCAAGTTGTTTTACGGTGACTTCTGCCATGCATCTAACCTCTATCTTATAAGTACACTTATGTGTGTGTACTTATGATTGTTCCTCGGCTGCAAACCAGGGTGCGCGTGCAGTCATAATAAGTGCTGACGCACGCTCTTCATCCATCTCATCGATTTCCATGAGCTCATCAACAGATTGCTCTGCCAGGTCTTCCATAGTGCAAATACCTTTGGCCGCCATGCGCTCTGCTGTTTCCTGATCCATACCTTCCATGGTCAACAAATCTTCTGCAGGCTGATGTGCATCGAGCACTTCTTCCTTCATGATCGCCTGGGTCAGCAAATAATCGCTGGCGCGGCTGCGCAATTCAGCAACAATATCTTCATCAAATTCTTCGATGCTGAGCAATTCAGCATCGGGAACATATGCGACTTCTTCAATAGAAGTGAAACCTTCATTGACCAGGATGCCGGCGAGATCTTCATCGACATCAAGATGGTCCATAAATATTTTGACGTATTGTACGCTTTCTTCTTCGCTACGTTCTTCCGCTTCCTTCTCGGTCATCACGTTCAGTTCCCAGCCCGTGAGTTCTGATGCGAGACGGATATTCTGGCCGCCACGGCCGATCGCCATCGCCAGTTTATCTTCTTCAACCGCAATATTCATGCTGTGGCTTTCTTCATCCACCATGATCGATGTGACTTCAGCCGGTGACATGGCATTGATCACAAACTGCGCAGGGTTTTCATCCCAGAGAATAATATCCACGCGTTCGCCAGCGAGTTCATTCGATACCGACTGTACGCGCGAGCCGCGCATACCAACACAGGCACCGACCGGATCCAGTCTTGGATCGAGCGACTGCACAGCGATCTTGGCGCGTGCACCTGGGTCTCGGGCACCGCTGAGAATTTTGATCAGGTTCTGGTCCACTTCTGGAACTTCGAGTTTAAATAACTCGATGATGAATTCCGGTGCGGTACGGCTAACGAATAACTGAGGGCCGCGCACTTCGGGGCGCACTTCGGCCAGGTAGCCACGCAGACGATCGCCGGGGCGTACCGCCTCACGTGGAATCATGTCTTCGCGTGGAATAAAGGCTTCCACATTGTCACCCAGATCAAGATAGACATTACCGCGTTCAACACGTTTTACCGTGCCCATCACTAGTGTGCCTTCACGATCCTTGAAGGCTTCGACCACGTGCGCGCGTTCGGCCTCGCGTACTTTCTGCACAATCACCTGTTTCGCGGTCTGCGCAGCTATGCGGCCAAAAGCAACCGATTCGATCTGCTCTTCGATGTAATCGCCGGGCTGAATTTCGGGGTCGTCGATCTGGGCAGCATCCAGGGTGATCTGCGCCAATGGATTTTCCATCGGCTCATCATGACCAATCACCTGCCAACGACGATAGGTATCGTATTCGCCGGTATCACGGTGAATATCGACGCGTACATCAATGTCTTTGGCGTGCTTTTTACGTGTCGCCGTTGCCAGCGCCGCTTCAATCGCCTCAAAAATTATCTCTTTCTCGACGCCTTTTTCGTTGGAAACGGCATCGACAACATAGAGAATTTCGCTGCTCATTGGCTTGTCCTCAATCGCTTTCACCTTCGCCTTGGCTCTGGATTTCGCTTTTGCTTTAGGTTTTACAGTAGTTTCTTTAGTCAAAATTAGGTACCAACCTGGCTTTGTCGACCGCGGCATGTGGCACGCGTATCTGTTTGTTGTCACAATTGAGCACGAGTTCATCATTCTCAACCGCTAGTAACTGGCCCTTGAAATTACGCTGTCCGGCCAGTGCCATCGATGTTTTCAACTTCACAACTTCACCGATAAATCTTTGAAAATCTTCAATTTTACGTAGTGGTCTATCCATCCCCGGAGACGATACCTCAAGATTGAAGCGCCCCGGCAAGGGGTCTTCAACATCCAGCAATGCGCTGATCTGGTGGCTCACCGCGCTGCAGTCTTCGAGCTGGATATCACCGTTCTCACGGTCGATGTAGAGCCGCAAAACCCCATGTTTCGGGTTCGGCTGGTACTCGATTTCTACCAGCTCATAGCCCAGCCCCTGTATCACAGGTTCAAATAACTCCCACAACTGGCTCAGGCTACGACTCATTGCTCACTTTTCTTTCACTAACAAAAAGGCCCCGTAAACGGAGCCTCTAAAAAAATCACCGGACTTCGATACTCACGACCAGGCTTACACCCGTATCCGCGTACCAGAGTCGCTCTTTACAGACCAGCCAAAAAACTGACCTGGATTCTCGCTTCGCAACAGCTTTCTACGAGAAAAAACTGGTAGCGGGGGCAGGATTTGAACCTACGACCTTCGGGTTATGAGCCCGACGAGCTGCCAGACTGCTCCACCCCGCAACAACGGCGGAGATGATACTGGCTTAGTCCGGCAATTGCAAGGTATCCCGACATTAGGCTCTCATACATGGCCAAAATATCGCCTCAGCAGCAGCGCCGTCAGCGCTGAGCCACGGGGTTTTGAAGCTCAATAGTCGCTACCATTTCTGATAGAAAAAACTCTGGATACGAACACCGACAACGCTAATCTTCATCTGCAATATCCAAAAAAGCCGGCGATGGCCGGCTTTTTACAGAGCGGTTATGCAGACCGTGTCAGGCAAACGCTGAAATACACAAGGCCATCAGGCCAGCAGGATATACCCCCAGCGCAAGAATGATCAGACCATTGCCACTGAGCACGTAGCGCATGTCTGTGCTGCATTGCAATGCGTGATCATCTTCAGGCTCATCGAAATACATCAGCTTGATAATGCGCAAATAATAGAACAGGCCGATTATCGAGAAGAACACTGCCACCACAGCCAGCCACACCAGATCGACATGCACCACCGCTTTGAGCACTGCCAGCTTGGCCCAGAAACCGAGCGTTGGTGGCACACCGGCCATGGACAACATCAGGATCAGCATCATGAACGCGAACCACGGGCTGCGTTGATTAAGACCTTTGAAATCATTTATCTGATCGGCTTCAAAGCCTGCGCGTGCGAGCAACATGATAATACCGAAACCACCCAGTGACATCATGGCATAGGAAATGGTATAGAACATGGCAGAGGAATAACCGGTAGCGTTTCCAGCAATTATACCCAGCAGTATAAAACCAACGTGTGAAATCGTGGAATACGCCAGCATGCGTTTGATATTGCCCTGTGCAATCGCAACGATATTACCAATCGCCATCGATAGCACCGCGATAATAATCAGCATCTGCTGCCAGTCGGCATGCAGACCACCCAGACCTTCGACCAGCAGGCGCATGATAATGGCAAAGGCTGCGAGTTTTGGCGCGGTACCCAGAAACACCGTGACTGCGGTAGGTGAACCCTGGTACACATCAGGCACCCACATATGAAAAGGCACAGCACCCAGCTTGAACATAAGCGCAACCAGTACGAAGACCAACGCAAACACCACGCCGATATCGATCTTGCCTGCATGTGTGACCGCATTAGCGACATCACTGATCATCAGGCCGCCCGATAATCCGTACAGTATCGACATGCCGTAGAGCAACATACCCGAAGCAAGCGCGCCAAGCACAAAATATTTCATTGCCGCTTCAGACGCATTGCCATTATCACGGTGCAAGGCCACCATGGCATACAGGCATAATGACAGCAGTTCCAGACCCAGATACAGCATCAACAGACTGGCGGCTGAAATCATCAGCATCATACCCAGTGTAGCGAACAGGCCGAGCAAATAAAATTCGCCCTTGAACAGACCGCGGTCTTTAAGATAATCACGTGAATAAACAAACACCACTGAAACGATAACAATCACAAACAGTTTCAACAGGTCGGCCATGCCATCCTGGACAAACATATTATTGAAAGCGTACACCGGGGTATCGGTTCTACCGGACAATAACAATGCGAATGTACCCAGCAGCCCTAACTGTGCCAGCACATAACTGACATTACGCTGCGCATCGCGCAAAAACACATCCACCAGCAGCACTAGACAGGTCATACCCAGCAGGAATATTTCCGGCAGCGCGGTTGTGTATTTGAGTGCGTCGAGTGTCATTACTGCGTTACCACCAGGCTGGTTAACTTGGTCATTGAAGCGTGCTGTATCAGATTTTCAATCGATACATGCATCACATTAATCAGCGGCGCGGGCCACAGACCGAGCACCAGCACTGCCACCGCAAGTGTGACCATGATGGTGAATTCACGCGCATTGATATCTTTGAGTGCGCGCACATTATCATTGGCCACTTCACCATAGAACACGCGCTTCACCATCCACAAGGTATAAGCAGCACCGAGGATCATGATGGTAGCAGCGAGGAACGCGTACCAGAAATTCGCATGGAAACTGGCAAGGATCACCATGAACTCACCGACAAAACCCGATGTACCCGGCAAACCTGAATTCGCCATCGCAAAAAACACCGCAAAACCCGCGAACACTGGCATGACATTAACCACACCACCGTAGGCACTGATATCGCGCGTATGCATGCGATCGTAGAGTACACCGATCATCAAAAACAGCGCGCCCGATATAAACCCGTGTGAAATCATCTGCACCATCGCGCCTTCGATCGCGAGCACTGCGCCACCCGCCGGATTACCGGGATTACCCATAATCTGGAAAATTACAAATATACCCAGAGTGACAAAACCCATGTGCGCAATCGACGAATACGCCACCAGTTTTTTCATGTCCTTCTGCACCAGTGCAACAAAACCGATATACACCACCGCGATCAGCGACATGGCAATCAGCAACCAGTCCAGCGCGTGACTGGCATCAGGCGTGATCGGCAGGCTGAAACGCAGAAAACCATAACCACCGATTTTCAGCATGATGGCAGCCAGAATCACCGAACCACCAGTAGGCGCTTCAACGTGCGCATCGGGCAGCCAGGTGTGCACGGGCCACATCGGCACCTTGACTGCAAACGCCATAAGAAATGCCATGAATATCCACAGCTGCTCATTCATGGTCAGTTTTAATTGCTGCATATCAAGAATGGAGAAACTGCCGCCCTTGTAATACATGTAGATCAGCGCAACCAGCATGAATACCGAACCGATGAAGGTATAAATGAAAAACTTGATCGTCGCATACACACGCCGCTCCCCGCCCCAGACACCGATGATAATAAACATCGGGATCAGCATACCTTCCCAGAACACATAGAACAGCATGGAATCGAGCGCGGCGAACACGCCCACCATAAAACCTTCCATGAACAAAAATGCTGCCATGTATTGCGCCGGTTTCTTTTTAATCACTTCCCAGCCAGCCAGAATCACCAGAATGGTGGTAAAGGTGGTGAGAATAATCAGCGGCATTGAAATACCGTCTACACCGAGATAGTAATAAACATTAAATGCAGGAATCCAGGCACTACGTTCGACAAACTGCATGTTAGCAGTCGTGCTATCAAAACCGGTGTATAAAGCCAGGCTCAGCAAAAATGTAACGACCGAAATCAACAGCGCAACCCGACGGGCACCACTGCTATCAGCCCTGTCGCATGTCAGCAACACTGCAACCCCACCCAGAATGGGCAGCCAGATGGTCAAACTCAAAATTGGCCAGTCGCTTAACATCATTTATCCTACATAATCACAAAGGCAGTGAGCAAACCCAGCACGCCGATAATCATTGCAAACGCATAGTGGTACAACAAGCCGGTTTGCAGGCGTCGCACTTTTGATGAAAACCACGCCACCATCTTTGCCGAACCGTTCACCAGTAAGCCATCGATAAAGGCCACATCACCCATTTTCCACAAGCCATTACCCAGCAACCGACTGCCCGCACCAAAAACAACTTCGTTTGCCTTGTCTGCGAAATATTTTTCTTCCAGCAGCTTATACGGCCAGGCAAATACCTTCTTGAAATAATCCGCGCTCGCCGTATTGCTTATGTACATGTACCAGGCCACCAGCACCCCAGCCATGGAGATAAAAAAGGCTTTGCTGCCAAATCCTTCCTGCATAAAATCAAGGGCGCTATGAAAATCCTGGCCGACCAGTTCCAGACCGCGATGCTGCTCGGCGACGTAAATCGCATTGCCAAAGTAATGACCGAATACCATATGGCTGATGGTGAAGCCACCGATCAGGAAAGAAGGAATCGCCAGCGCAATCAGCGGCCCGGTCACCACCCAGGGGGGTTCGTGCAGATGATCTTTGGTGTGCTGATCCATACGTTCTTCACCGTGAAACACCAGGAAGAACATACGGAAGGTATAGAATGCAGTAATAAATACGCCCATTAGTACCGCCATGTAAGCAAGCTCGTGACCCGGTGTGCTCGAGTGATACACCGCTTCGATAATGGTGTCTTTGGAGAAAAACCCGGAAAACCCGGGGAAACCAATCAGTGACAGGGAACCGATCAACGAAGTCCAGTACGTGATGGGCAGATATTTTTTCAATCCGCCCATCTTGCGCATGTCCTGTTCGTGGTGCATGGCGATAATGACCGAACCGGCAGCAAGAAACAGCAGCGCCTTGAAGAAGGCATGCGTCATCAGATGGAATACTGCTGCTGAATAGGCCGACGCGCCCAGTGCTACGGTCATATAACCCAGCTGCGACAGTGTTGAATACGCGATCACACGTTTGATGTCGTTTTGCACTATCCCCACCAGACCCATGGATAGCGCTGTAATCGCACCGATAATCATGACAAAACTCAGCGCAGCATCGGACAGTTCAAACAGCGGCGACATTCTCGATACCATAAAGATACCCGCCGTCACCATGGTCGCAGCATGAATCAATGCAGAAATAGGCGTCGGGCCTTCCATCGAATCGGGTAGCCAGACATGCAAGGGCACCTGCGCCGATTTACCCATAGCGCCGACAAACAGCAAAATGCAGATTACCGATACCAGGCTCCATTCTGTGCCGGGGAAAATACTCACCGTGGTAGCCGCTAACTTGTCAGCGCCAGCAAACACCTGGTAATAATCCAGGCTGCCGCTGTACATCACCACCGCAGCAATACCCAGGATGAAACCGAAGTCACCAACGCGATTGACCAGAAACGCTTTCAGATTGGCGTACACCGCGGTCGGGCGCACCGACCAGAAACCGATTAACAAATATGAAACCAGGCCCACCGCTTCCCAGCCAAAAAACAGCTGCAGGAAGTTGTTCGACATCACCAGCATCAGCATGGCGAAAGTGAACAACGAAATATAACTAAAGAAACGCTGATACGAATTTTTACCCGCCAGCGATTCTTTCGGCCAGTTGTGCTCATCATCGGCCATGTAACCGATGGTATAGACATGCACCGCAAGTGAGACCCCGGTGACCACCGACATCATCATCACGCTCAGACGATCGATCAGAAAACCGATTTCAAAATGGATGCCGTCAGCGACCATCCAGGTATATACGGTCGCGTTGTAGGTTTCACCGCCACCGAAAACCAGATGGTAAAGCGCAACCAGGGACAGCAGGAACGAAATACCAACACCGACGATGGTGACAGTGTGCGCACCGACACGACCGATTGGAGCGGAAAACAGCCCGGCGATGATCGAGCCCAGCAGCGCTGATAAGGGAATGGCAAGATAAAGTGTTTCCATATCTAGCCCTTCATCTCGCTGAGTTGTTCAACATCAATGCTACGACGATTGCGGAACAACACCACCAGAATCGCCAGACCAATCGCTGCTTCCGAGGCTGCCACGGTCAAAATAAAGAACACAAACACCTGTCCGGAAAGATCATTCAGATAATGTGAAAATGCGACAAAATTGATATTCGCTGCGAGCAGCATCAGCTCGATGCACATCAGCAGCACCACCACGTTTTTGCGATTGAGAAATATACCCGCGATACTGATCGCAAATAAAATTGCACCCAGGATCAGATAGCTACTCAGGTCAACCATACTATTTTGACTCCTTTGAGGTGGCGTCCATTTTCACCACGCGCAAACGATCTTCACGTTTCACCTTGATCTGTCTGCCAGGCGACTGGTATTTGGTTTGCGGGCGACGGCGCAAGGTCAAAGTGATCGCAGCAATAATCGCCACCAGCAGAATGATCGCGGCGACTTCAAATGGCAAAACATAATCGGTATAGAGCACTCGCCCAAGCGCTTTGGTATTACTGTAATTTGCTGTGTGATGCACCGCCTGTTGCAAAGCGGTGGTATCAAATATCCTGGCGCCAAAATCGCCCACTACCCAGACCATGATGCCAGCAAGACAGAGCGCAAAAAATGCGCCTATTGGCAGATAACGCACAAAACCTTCTCGTATCTGCACCAGATTGATATCGAGCATCATCACAATGAACAGGAACAGCACCATGACCGCGCCGACATACACCAGCACCAGCGCGATCGCGAGAAACTCTGCTTCCAGCAACAGCCACAGCGCAGAGCAGCAGAAAAAGCTCAGCACCAGAAACAGCGCCGAATGCACCGGGTTACGCGCAGTGATCACTGCCAGTGCTGAAGCAATCAGCAATGCGGAGAACACATAAAATATAATGTCAGTAAAGCTCATACGAGTCTCATATCATTAACGGTAACGAGCATCGGCCTGTCGATTGGCCGCAATTTCGGCTTCGTACTTGTCGCCAATCGCCAGCAGCATGTCCTTGGTCATGATCTGCGTGCCACGCTCTTCAAAGTGATATTCAAAAACATGGGTTTCGACAATCGAATCGACCGGACAGGCTTCTTCACAAAATCCACAATAAATACACTTGAACAAATCGATGTCATAACGCGTGGTGCGGCGCGTGCCGTCAGCGCGTTGTTCGGAATCAATCGTGATCGCCAGTGCTGGACACACCGCTTCACAGAGCTTGCAGGCAATGCAACGCTCTTCGCCATTGGCATAACGTCGCAATGCGTGCAGGCCACGAAAACGCGGCGACTGCGGTGTTTTTTCTTCCGGGTACTGTATGGTGATCTTGCGCGAGAACAAGTAGCGCGCGGTCACGCCCAGACCCTTGAACAGTTCCCAGAAAGTGAAGCTCTTGATGAAATGGTTAAATGATTTCATAACGATCGCCTCATCCTGCCCACGGTCCGACTTTGAGTACAACCATAATGCCCTCGACAAACAGCCAGACGATGGTCACCGGAATAAACACTTTCCAGCCTAGACGCATGATCTGGTCGTAGCGATAACGCGGAAAAGTCGCGCGGAACCAGAGAAAGCAGAAAATAAAGAATGCGGTTTTGGCAAGGAACCAGACAATACTGGTGTTGACCAGTATCGTACCCTGCAAAGATGCCCAGCCTTCGAATGGCGACAGCCAGCCACCGAGAAACAGCAGCGAGGTCAGCGCCGAGATCATAATAATGTTGGCGTATTCCGCGAGGAAAAACACCGCGAACGCCATGCCGGAATATTCAACATGAAAACCGGCGACGATTTCAGATTCGCCTTCGGCCACATCGAAAGGTGCGCGATTGGTTTCAGCCACGCCTGATATAAAATAGACAAAAAACAGCGGCAACATCCAGACGATGAACCAGTGACTAAAACCACCGGCCTGGGCTTCAACAATATCACCCAGATTCAGACTACCGCTACCCATCAAAACGCCCACCAGCGCAAAGCCCATGGCGATTTCGTACGCCACAATCTGCGCGCCTGCGCGCAATGAACTCATAATCGCGTATTTCGAATTCGACGCCCAGCCCGCGATAATCACGCCGTAGACACCAATCGAGGTTAACGCGAGTACATATAACAGGCCGGCATCCACATTGGCCAGTGCCATACCGCGATCAAACGGAATCACTGCCCAGGCAGCGAGCGCTGGACCAATCGACAACACCGGCGCGATCAAAAACAGATATTTGTTCGCCTGGGTCGGAATAATGATTTCTTTGAACAGCAGTTTGACCGCATCGGCAATCGGCTGACCCAGACCCCAGAGGCTAAAACCAAAAAAGCCCACCCGGTTCGGTCCAATGCGTACCTGCATGGCGCCGATCACTTTACGCTCGGCATACGTGACATAGGCCACCGACAGCATCAGCGGCACCAGAATCAAAATGATCTTGCCAAGAATAATCAGCAGGGTCTGGGCATCTACTGGAAACCAGTTCCAGAATGCGATCAACCAATGTGGCAAATATTCAATCATCAGCATCAAACCCGACTTATGCTCACAGCGCCAAATGGATCGCCCAGTGTTTCATTACCGCTGACCGCCATAGGCATCCAGCAACAACCATCTGGAATGGAATCATCGATCACCAGCGGACACTGCGCACTCAGTTCGTTTTGTTTTACCTGCACCGTGGTTACATCAACCAGTTCCAGGCGTTTTGCCTCACGACTGTTGATACGCGCGCAAAAAGTTTGCGCATCAGCCGTTTTCTGCAACGAAACAGCGCGTCTTAATACTGGATCGCCCGCATACATCGGCACATCACCGGCACGCATCAGCCCATCATCAATCTCGGTTATTTCCAGCATGATCGTGTCTGGGACCGTATTGTTCAGTTCTATATCCGCACACTGCGCACGCAGTTCATCGCGTACCTGTTCGGAAGAAACATAATCAAAACCATCAAGGCCAAGCAAATTACCCAGCACGCGCAGAATTTTCCACGCCGGACGCGCTTCACCCCGGGGCGAAACACAACCAGCGAAACTTTGCCAGAAACCTTCGACATTGACATAAGTGCCTGAAGTTTCTGCAAAGCTGGCCATCGGCAATAGAACATCGGCATTTTCCAGTAAAGCGTCTGAAGTAAATGCCGAGACCGCAACCACCAGTTCACTTTCCTGCAAGGTGCTTAATAATGTATGACTGCTGGCAACATCAAGATCCGGTTCAATATTGAGCAATACCGTTGCAACAGGTGCGATTGTGCTGAGTCTGCCTGCGTGCTCGCCCGAAACAGTACTGGCGCTGGCCGCTGGGCCACGATGCGGTACCGCGCCTGCCAGCCATGCCCCGGCGGTGTTAGCACCTGCGCTGAGATAACCGAACTTGCTACCGGTCTGTTCAGCAATCGCAGAAGCCAGCGCGCGCAATACCGAGAAATCAGGATGCATGCTCGCCTGCTCGCCCAGCAAAATGCTGCTGTTGTCAGCTTTTGATAATTGCTTCGCGATTTCTTTGTAATACTTTTCGCTAACCGCTGTGGCAACAATTTTCGACAGATGAGCCGGCACTGTTTGTTTGCTTGCAGCAAATGCCGCTTTGGCGATCGCGGCCAGATGCACAACCAGATGTTGCTGTGCGACAGCGGTATTACTTTCCAGTGGAAAGTGATGCGAATATTCGCGTGTATTGAGCAAATGAATTTTCGCATTGTTCCTGATCGCTGCCTGACGCAAACGATGCGCGATAATCGGCTGCTCCTTGCGCACGTTGGAAGCAATCAGCAATGCCGCATCAAGCCCGGCCAGATCTTCGATGTTCTGTCCCAGCCAGGGCATCACCGGCGCACTATCCTGATCGCTGAAATCTGACTGGCGCAGACGATGATCGATATTGCCGCAACCCAGCGCACGCAAAAGTTTCTGCGCAAGATACAGTTCTTCTGTGGTCGAATTGACCGACAGCAGCGCCAGCACTTTTTCTGCACCGTGTTCATTAATCACCGCTTTGAGCGTTTCAGCAGAGAACGTCAGAGCAGTATCCCAGTCAACTTCCTGCCAGGCGCCGTCACGCTTCAGCATCGGTGACAGCAGACGTTGCTCGCTGCAAATACCTTCATAACTGAATCGATCGCGATCGGAAATCCAGGCTTCGTTAATGGCTTCGTTATCACGCGGTACCACGCGCACCACTTCGTTGCGCAAGGTATGCACAAAAATATTGGAACCGACACAATCGTGCGCCGCAATGACAGGATGCTGTACCATTTCCCATGCACGCGCGGCAAAGCGCGAAGGCTTCGCGGTCAGCGCACCGACCGGGCAGATATCGATTACATTACCCGACATTTCCGAAGTCACCGCTTCCCCGATATAGGAAGCAATACGCGCGTGCTCGCCACGACTGGTCATGCCAAGTTCGCGTATGCCTGCGATCTCTTCACCAAAACGTACACAGCGGGTGCAATGAATGCAGCGGGTCAGTTCGGTTGAAATCAAAGGCCCAA
>CAYRNH010000014.1:0-19716 GCA_964425515.1 uncultured Thiotrichaceae bacterium
CCATTATGCTCGATCAGCCTGAGACCAACATTCGTCTGCTCGCGCGTGATTTTCTCGCTGCCAGCGAAGCCCTGGATCCTGCACTGGCCGATTTTATCTATGCACGTCTGCTTGAATACCCGGGCTTCAGGCGAGGTTGCTCAGATCGGGGCAATCTTTCAACAAATTAATAATGGGGGTGAATAATGGTTCTGGTAAATGGTCGGGCCGAAACCACTGCCAGCTTCGGCATTTTTCTGGTTCGCGCACTTGCGGGTTTCCGCACAATAATTGTGCGCTGACAAACAGGGTTACATAATGGTGCGTATTGTTAATATACACTTCGCTGCTATAGCCCGCCGGTTTGAGCTGGTGAATTTCGATCCCGGCTTCTTCGCGCACCTCACGCATGGCGCAGGTCAGTACATCTTCCGCATATTCCAGATGCCCGCCCGGAAACTGCCAGCAGTGATCACCTTCTGAACCAACCCGTTCACCCAGCAATAATTGTCCCTGATGCCAGACCAGAGTAGCGACGCCAATATACGGACGCTGATTTGCGGCAGAGTTCGGCACAAAAGATATCCGTCGTTAATTGTGGCCTGCAACCTGCACACAATTTTTACCTTTGTGCTTGGCTTGATACATTGCATGGTCCGCAGATGAAATCATGGTTGCCAGAGTATGACCCGGATGAAACTCGGTGACACCGAGCGATATGGTGACATGCGGCAGCTGGACACCGTTTAGCATGCCCGGGTCACAAAGACTCACGCGCTCACGTAAACGCTCAGCAATGATGACCGCATGCTCCAGTGTAGTCTCAGGCAACAGTACAGCAAACTCTTCGCCGCCAAACCGCGCTACCAGATCATTGGGGCGTAACGGGCTGCGCACTGCTTCACCTACAGTGATCAACACACGGTCACCAGCGAGATGGCCGTAATCATCATTGTATTTTTTGAAATTATCAACATCGATCATAATCATGCACAGCGATAGATTGTCTCGCTCACTACGCTTGACTTCGCGATCGAACATATCATCCATGTAACCACGATTGTGCAAACCCGTTAGCGCATCAATGGTAGCAAATCGCTGGTACTTGCGCTGCAGATCGAGGCCATCTGCAATCACCAGATTACTGTAACGAACGCGTTCTGACATCACATACAGCAAATTGCGCGCGATTTCGTGTGAAACGCTGACCAGTCGCCAAAGGACCTCCTGTTCGATCTCCAGTACCGTGGTTGGCTCGGAAGCCCGGACCTGGGCAGACGGTGCTCGGTTATCGATGATCGACATTTCACCGACACATTCCCCCGGACCCACCATGGTCAACGGGTTTTCGTCTTCAGGATCAAGCAGGATAACCAGACGACCGCTAATAAGAACATATAGATACTGATTAATGACATCGGTGGAGAGCAGAATCTCGTCTTTCTCCAGCTGTCGGTAATTGCATAGTGACAGAAGCCTGCTGATCTGGGGGTTAGCAAGATCAACGTTTCTGAACAGGCTCAAACGCGACAGCACCAGAGCATCGTGCTGTTCATGTTCTGTATTCGCGGGCGATTGCTGTTCGGTCATTCCCGTGCTTCCCGGTGCGTTACAATCATTTTGATCGCAGAGTAGTGTATCCAGATTTGTCGGTACTAGCTTTGATTATAACGATGTTTATACTTGCAGGCTAAATTCATAGCATGAACCGGGGGCGCCATCATGAAAACCGATAAAACCTGCTCGATCCACGCCATGGAGCTGGGGCCGATGGAAAACTTTGTCTACCTGATCCACGATCACGCCAGCGATCAAGCGGCGATAGTCGACCCCGCATGGGATGTTGAAAAAATAATCGAGCTGGCGCGCGAACGCGATATTCGTATCACCGATATTCTGCTGACACACAGCCATCACGATCATATCAATGGCATCCAGACCGTGCTTGATCTCTACGATGCGCAAATACACCTGCTCAAAGCTGAAGCAGACTTCTGGGGGGCCAGCCTGCCCAAACCGCGATTACACCATGGCGGCGATACTATCGAGCTCGGTGAAAGCAAAATCGATGTGCTGCACACCCCGGGGCACACCCCCGGCTCAGCCTGCTACCACCTGGACAAGCATCTGATCGCAGGTGACACGCTATTTGTTTTTGGTTGTGGCCGTTGCGACCTTGCCGGCGGCGATCCTGAACAAATGTTTACTACTCTGAAAAAAATGCGCAAAGAGCTGCCCGCTGAAACTGTTTTGCTGCCCGGGCACAATTACGCTCCGCAGCAGCCACGATCTACGATGGACGAGCAATGCGCAGGCAACCCCTTCATGCACATGGAAAACAAGGAAGATTTCGTGCGCTACCGGATGCAGGTGCACGATAAGGTTCGAGACACGCCCTACCATGCGGTGAGCAAGACTGAGGCACTGGCAGCACTGAAATGATGCGGCTAGTGTTGGAGTTGTGCACAGGCCACAATATCTAGTGGAAGCGGGTATTAAACAGGCCATTAGCCTTCTGTATCATTATTCCGACACAATTTACGCAATATAACTTGTTGTTTTATAATTATATTTTAGCCAACTTCAGACAAACGTCCAAAATCTTAGGCGGTTAAAAATTAACCACCCATGCAAGCATCAAAAAATCAATCCACAAAGTTATCCACAGGAATTCAGGCCATCCAGCTCGTCGATAAATGGGCACGCATCGGCCATAACTCATCAAATTTCCTGTCGATTTCGCCGTTTGCGACCCTGGAACTGGGCCACAGATTGAACAATATCGGTATATGGCAAAGCATCGAGTTTGCCAAACTCCTGTATCGCACTATCCACCAGACCACGAATATCATCCAATCCCGCCTGCGTAGTATCCGGCGCCAGTGCTTTTCGCAAACCCAGTAAACCGCCCGCCTGCACTCGTATTTCCATATTGTGCGGCAGAGCTGCGCCCACAGATTTCAGTTTTAAAGAAAATCGAGAATTATCGCGTAGATTTTGCAATAGCTGGCTACAAATAGCCGCACATGTTTCCGAGCGACAGGTATAGCCTTCACGGTCTGCGAGACAAAAATGCCTGGCATAGCTGCATCTGGCCTGGTTGTTGGTCAGCGCTTTTTCAAAGGCACAACCCACGCTGGCGATTTGCTGGTAGGTGTTTCTATATTCATCTTCTTCCATTATCAGAATGGTGGCCGATGCGACTATTTTTCGTGTTCCATCACGATCGGCTTTTCTCTGTGCTGGAGCAGCTGTTCTTCCGCCGCCAGCTGATTTTCCGCGAACATCACCTTGATAGTGAGATTGTCTGCCGCATCCAGCTTGGCTCGCTCTTCGCGCGCATATTTTTTGGCCACTTTAAAAGCCTCAAACTGATCCATGAGTTCCAGGTTTTTTATTAGCGCCATGCCTTCTGTGGTGGTCATTTTGTAAACATAATAAGGCATATCAAACTCCCGCAAATTCTGTGTGATAATGCGTTGCAACAAACAACGCATAATACCCGAGTAAATTGGTAAACTATTATACCCTCACTGCATTATAACTAACACCGGCACAAAACATCATGAACGACAACGCTCTGACCACCGAACAACGAATACTTATTGCCATGCGCCAGGTGCTGTCTGGCGTAGTACGCGACACTACGCCGCCGCCCGGTATGCGCCACCCCTTAAATGATGCCACCATCGAAGATATCAAGCACTGCTTTGCGCTGATCACCGCCCGCGAAAAAGAGCTCAATGAAGAGCAGGGCCGACCCGCTGCACGCCCACGCTATAGCGATGAACCCAGAAAATCGTCGCAGGTGGTCCATCTTGTCGGCAAGGAGAAAAAAGACAGTTAAGACCCGGCGATCAGTGCAGCCTGCAAGCGGCGCTGCATCGACTACACTTGGCTCAGATCAGCAATAATTTATCATCATGAGCACAGAGCTTTTCAACATCGTATTTTATGGCATCGTCCAGCCCGGGAAGGACCGCAATGTCGTGGCCGCTGAAATGGCTGACTTGTTCAAAACCACGCCGGAAAAAATAAAACCCTATTTCTCAGGTGACCGCAAGGTCATCAAAAGCAATGTTGATGACCTGGCTGCAGAAAAATACCGAGTTCTGCTGGAAAGAATCGGCATGGTAATCAAAATCGAACCCGCCGAGGCTGCACCCGCCCCGACTACCTCGGCAGCACCGACCGGCCCTGCTACCGATAGCAATATCGACACTGGTGATTTGAACATGGCTCCGCCGGGCGCCGATGTGCTGGAAAACCCGGTCGAAGTCACTCCGGTTCCGATTGGCGATATCAGCGATATTTCCATGGCCGAGGTCGGTGCCGATGTACTGGAAAATCCGGTCGAAGTCACCCCAGCGCCGATTGGCGATATCAGTGATATTTCCATGGCTGAAGTCGGTGCAGACGTGCTGGAAAATCCAGTTCCAGTGACACCGCAACCGATCCCTGACATCAGTGATATCAGTGTCGCCGAACCGGGTGCCGATATACTGGAAAACCCGCCAGAAAAAAAAGCAGCACCCATCCCCGATATCAGCAAACTCTCACTGAAAGAAGAGAAATAAACAGCGCCAGTCGCTAGCCAGGAATCTTCTCGCGCAGCGCATCCCGGTCAAACCACCACTGATCCTGCGGCACGATCGCACCCAGCACCAGAGACAAACGCGGTAAAAATACTTCAGGCTCATACAGACCGAGCCGCTCCATCCAGGCATTCATGGCTTCCTGATCGGCAACATCAGAATGCGCCTTGGCAACATTGGCCAGCATTTCTCGGGTAAGAAAGGTCAGGCTTTCGTGCGCCTTGCCAGTGCTGCGTATATCCGCAATGTAGTGAGCCACAACCGCTGCCACCGCTGCACCATCCGCTTTGGCTGGCGTTTCATCAACAATATAACTGAGCATATTGACCGACAATGAAGGGTCGATCGGGTAGGTCACTGCCAGCCAGACACCGTGCGCAAGCGCGATCAAAGAGGCCGGCTGGCCCGTCTGGTAGAGCACATCACAGGCTTCCACCGCTTCCTGCCAGGCCTCTGCTGCGAGCAACACATCAAAAGCAGCACGCGCCATGCCCCATGCCTCATCGCTGCGATTGACCCCAACCATGGCTTCGGCCACATCCAGGCTCAGGCGTGCACGGGTGATGTTATCCGCATCTGCTGGCAGGGCGGCGAGTTCGTCCTGTTTTTTGCCAAGGTACTCGGTAAGGTATTCCATCGACTGCGCCGGCTCGGAACTTTCAAGAAGCTGTTCATCCGGATTTTCTGGCTGTGACATGACGTGTTTCCACAAGAATTATTTGAAGCGCGCTTTGTACTGTAAAAAGCACGATGAATACAACTGAAAAAATAAAGGAATTAGCCTGGAAGCTGCGTTCAGGTTACTCCAGTTGCCTGATTAAATCGAGTATCTGGCGCGCAGATGCGGTCTCGGCACCCGCCTCCGCAACCCGCTCGACCAGTGCCTGACCCTGCTGACACATCAGGCTGCGTTGCTCTTCGGTGAACAGGGCAGCAGCAGCCAGGGCTTCTTCTTCACCCGCGCTCAGTAAACTGGGGATAAGATCATCTGCACTGAGCGGTGAATCCTGGCGCAGCATATCAACGATGAGCGGATACTGCAGCATGGCAAAATGCTGCTTTCTGGCTGAGATCTCATCCTCCAGCCTGGCCAGCGCCTGTCGATCACTGGCCGAGGCGCGAATCACCGCAGCCATAATTGCATCGATCAGATTGTTCAAACCCTGCATGATTTCATCGTGCTTGCCCATCTGCCCACAACAACGTTCATAACACTGATCGAGACGGGTTTTGAGCGCGAGCAAAACCTCAACATCAGCACTGGCATCAAGCGCACTGGCGTCGCGCGCCAAAGCATGAAAATCCTGCATAAACGCTTCCAGCTCGCGCTCGTCCAGTTCACGCGCAGCCAGAATGTCCTCCTGAGTCATAGCCGAATCTACGAACAAGGGATTGTTTACTTTGCGGCGCAGGTGGCGCTCGTGCATTCCAGGCTGATCATTGAATACCAGTTTAAGCATAGGCAATACGCTCCAGTGCATGCGTCAGACGTTGTTCGTCGATGGGAAATTCCAGTGATTCAAACACGTCATGTCTCGCCAGAAACTTTTCGTAGTGCTGGCGATATTCTTTTTCGTAAAACACAATCATGCTGACATCACTCACGCCCTGACTGCTGGAAAGCAATGTTTCCAGACTGCTGGTGCGATCACGAAAATCTGACTGAAAATTAAATTCGGCCACCAGCACCGAGGGTTTGTGCGCACGAATAAGTTTCACTGCTTTACGCACGCTATCGGTCTTCACCACCTCGAAGCCTGCCTGCTGGTAGAGCGGGCTAAAATCAGGGTAGCCACCGAGTTCTACGATAGAAAGTAATATAGGATTTTCTGGTCGCATGCAGATTAAAATCGAAAAAAAAACGGGTACTCAGCGGAATACTAACAAGTTTTGAGCCCTGATCGGCTCATCCAGGAAAATATAATCAGTTCCAGGATCCAGGTAAAATCATAGCACCCAAAGTGATCACGGATTTCTGCCAACGCGTGGTTTGCGGATTGTCGGTCGATTTTATTTTGGCGATGAACACAGGGAAAAAATCTGGCAACGATTTGAAGAACAAAGCGACAGTCTGAGTATGGCGGATTTGAAAGCACTGTTTCCTGATGAAGACACGATGCAGTCAGCCAGCGATGAAACAGGAGAAACCTTTAATCATCGCGGGAACTAAGAAAAGTTTATTTGCGGCAGGTCGAGAGAAATTTCGCTGACGGCCCCTGACAGGGATCTGTCGTGAACTCAAGTTCAGGATCCACATTCTGTGCACCACCGCTTGCCGGCTTTGCTGATGCAGCGACAGAACTGGTCGTCACCGCTGGCGTGGTCTGTGCTTTCAGCTGGAGTTCACGAGCCTGCGCCTGTGCTTGCTGCGCTTTTGCCTCAGCAGCCGCAGCCTGCTCACGCGCTCTGGCCGCAGCCTCCTGTTCAGCCTTCAGTTTGGCTTCCAGTTCTGCAGCACGCGCTTTTGCCGCAGCTTGAGCCCGCTCGGCTTTTCTCGCTGCTGCAGCCTGTTTCAGTCGTTCGGCTTTCTCCTGTTCCACTTTTGCCTTTGCTTCAGCGGCTGCCTTCGCTTCTGCCTCAGCCTTTACGGCCGCGGCTGCGGCTTCCTGCTCACGCCGCACCTTGGCCTCGGCCTCACGTTGTTCTGCTGCCTGCCGCGCGGCTTCTATCGCTTTTTTCCGTGCTGCAGCTGCGGAGTTCTCAGCAGCAGGCTGCGCAGCGGTAGTGGTGACCGGGGCAGTTGTTGCCGCCGGCGTAGTCTGGGGGCTGGTGACAACGCTGGCCTCGGTCTTAACCGGCTGTGATGCCGAATCACTGGATGTGCTTCTGATCAATAAAAAAACCACACTGAGTGCCAGTACCAGCAGCACGCCCATTATCCATTTGTTGCCAAACCAGCTGCTCTCTGGCTCCGATGCCACAACCTTCAGCACTTCGATCTTGTTTACCAGGCGTTGCTTGACCGTCTCGGGCTGAGCGGGTTGGGGCGATGGTGCGTCTGTTTCATCTAGCCCAGCCGAGGCCTCTGCTGCTGGCTCAGCTTCGACTGCGGGTTCCGGACCGATCTCAGGGGCTCTTTCTGGCTCGCTGGCCAATGCAGTCTCTCGGATCGACTCCTCCAGTTCTTCTGGATCTGGCTCATGTTGGGCGGCAACTGCTTTCAGCTGTGCACCAGAAACCTGCGCCTGAGGATGAAGAGCAACAGGTTGCCGTCTATCAGCTACTGTTTTTTTTTCTGCGGTCGGATTGACCGGTTGTTTTTTGTGTTCTGGCGATATCTGGGAAAGCTTTGACGGTGGCGGCGTAGTACCACGAGTAGAGACGCCAGAAGGACTGGTGGCTGGAGGTTCGGGGCTTTCAGCTGGATCTGCCGGGTGAACGATAGGCACCAGACTGTCACTCATGCGCTCACGCACCATTTCCTCGACCAGATTTTCATCAATCGTTTCGGCCTGATCTGCAAAGCCATACACCAGGGAAGTATCGCACAGTAAATTGATCAATCGCGGCACGCCACCGCTGTATAGATGGATACGCTCACAAGCCAGCGGAGTGAATATATCTCTTGTTGCACCCGCAGTTTTTAGACGATGCCTGATGTAACCAAAGGTTTCTTCAATCGATAGCGCACCAAGGTGATAATCCACCGCGATACGCTGCGCAAACTGCTTCAGTTCTGGCAGCCTCAGGGTATCTTTGAGTTCGGGTTGCCCTGCCAGAATCACCTGTAATAACTGATCTTTGCCGGTATTGATATTGCTCAGCATGCGCAATTCTTCCAGAGTATCAACACTCATGTTTTGCGCTTCATCTACAATCAGAACCACCGTTTTCTTTTTACTATATTGCTGCAGCAGATACTCCAGAAATATCTGGTGCATTTCGACCTTATTCATGCCGGGCTGATGTATGTTGAAAGCCGAAAGCACCCAGTCGAGCAGCTCACCAAACGAGCTATGCGTGTTGGTGATCATACCTACTGAAATATGGTCTTCCATACTTTCCAGCAGCTTTCGTAACAGCGTCGTTTTGCCAGCGCCAATTTCACCACTGATGATGCAGAATCCCGCATTGTTGTACAAAGCATATTCCAGCATGGTCAGCGCCATCTGGTGCTTCTTACTAAGATACAAAAACCCGGGATCGGGTAGCATGGAGAACGGCCTGTCCTTCAGGCCATAAAATGAATCATACATATAAGTCACGCTTCGTCCAGTTGTCTGCTCATCATATAAGCCGGTAAATTAGTACCACTCTGACCTCATAGAATCACACAAATTTCATTAGATAACAATATAATAGGCGCAGCTGGCGATGAACGCGTTTCGCTGCGCTACGGCCACCTGGAACCAGGCCGGTCAGCTTTTCGGTAGTACGAAAGTAGACTTTATACCATTATATCGATGAATAAGGAGCTTTTCAGACGAAAAGTCATAATATCTCATACTCAAACGGTGCATATCACCGCTGCCACCCAGCATTCGCCGCCTCCAACAACAATGAGATTCAGACTAATTCTATTTTCAACCCTGCCAGGCACAACATCCAGGGTGCACGACGGCTCGCGGATCATGACAACCTGAACCATCCTTCTCTCCGGCTAACTAAGAGGACTGAGTAACCTGGGTTGTGTATCTGTTATCCAGAATTGAGAACCCTGATAAACAGTGAGTGCGCCCGCACTGAAGTCGTCCAGCTCAATCTGTAAGTTAAGGTCACGCGCAGGCGCTCGTCGGCTATATATACCGCCGGATATCAACAGGCCCTGTAGAAGCAGCAGATGAATTCGGTTCAAATGACTTCTGCAATCGCACACATCAAGCGGACAACAGCGACAAGATTCAGCGCGACTGCGCCATAGTACTCAAAACTAGTGGTATTTTTCGGTAGTAATGTGACCAGGCTCACGGCGACGGTGACGACGCATACCACGCGCTTCAAGCAAAGTACTCACTTCAGAAATCATGGCGGAATTACCGCACATCATAACGTGCGATTCTTCTGCAGAAAGCACTATCCCCGCGCGCTCTTCCAGAGCACCCGATTGAATCGCTGCGGGGATACGCACTGATAGCGCACCGAGAACAGGCTCTCTGGTAACCAGAGGCACAAAGCACAGCTGCACACCATGCTGCGCGACCAGTGACTGCATCAGGTCAGCATACACAAGATCGGATTGTGTTCGCACAGAATACGCCAGTACGACTTTATCAAACCGCTGCCAGGGTTGTTCGGTTTTGAGAATCGACAAAAACGGGCCTACACCCGTACCCGTGGCGAACAGCCACAAATGTTTACATTCTGGTATTTCGTCCACCACCAGAAAACCGCTGGCCTTTTCCGCTACCTGAATATAATCACCCGGTTGTAGCTTCGCTAACAATGGTGTTAACGGCCCTTCTGGAACAATATTAAAAAAAACTTCGAGTGCTGGCTCATGAGGCGCATTCACTAATGAATACGGTCGAGCTACAGTTTCACCATCAATTTCAAGACCAATGCGCACGAATTGACCCGCTTTGAATTCCGGTATCGAAACCGCTATACGCAACGAAAACAGGCGCTCATTCCATTGCCTGTTTTCTATTATCTCACCTTGTAACCAGTTTGCCATTATCGCAGTCTAACAATCTCGCATTACATATAACAACACTTAATATATGGAACATAAAACTGCCGGTGTCAGCCAGACCTCTTCTAAACGCAATTCGACACTGATAACTTTTCGATACGACAGCTGGTCGGCAAATTCTTGAATAAGACACAAAGCAATGAAACAATATCGCCCATGATATCATTTACCTTATAAACTCTATGAACAATAGAGCACTTCATTCATCTTACGTAAACGTAGAGATTGTAAAATTAAATCCCAGCACAGAATTGCGTGATTATCGCGATGCTATACATATGTCAAACCGTGTAGCTGATAACAAGCTCGGCGCATACATGTTGCTATCATGGTATGACCGCGATCGTGATTTTGAATCCCCACAGCACTCAAGCGGGTGTCACAGCGAAAACGCCATACCTGGCTACGTTGATTACGGCCTGCACCATGGCGCAACTTTGAAAGTCGATATCGAAGATGGACGTTTTGTGTTTTTTTACCTGCCGACAGATCTCTAGCCAGGAAAACAAGCCATAATAGTTTACTTAAATTCTTAGTCATGGCACGTCATTGATCTCAGTATAATGAGGTTAGATAGCGCCCTTCTTGACAGACTCTTCTGGCATTATCTGTCACAGCATTGCCTCAACACAGACTGCTTTTAATAATCATCGCCATAGTCAATAGTAATTTCAACCCCGGGTGTAATTTCTCTCAGCGCATATAAATCGAAACCATCAAATTCTGCGTGTGGATTTTTGCTGTGATTCAAGAAGCGCAACATGTTCTTCCCGTTTATGCCGAACCACTTGCCATCATCCTCTACCCATAGTACGTGCATGCCATTATTTTTTGCCGCAGGACCATCATAGGTTCCCATGTACTCGCCTTTCGATATATCAACCCTGGCATACAGTCCTCGACCATGAACTACGGATTCATCTACATAGAAAATCTCGCCCAGGATTTTATTATCTTTCATCTCACTCATAACAGTCACAATTATATTTAACTTATAAAATAATACAGATTAATAAATCGCTCTACTACCAGCCCAGGTTGCCGCCTAAAAAACCACAAACATACCTCAACTTTGCCCCAACCAGAACAATGCATTTTTGTCCAGAAACTCTGTGTAATACATATAGTGCGAACCATCGCATGAAAAATTGAGTCCCAGCAATCCATTGCACACATTTAATGAACCAGAGCGCAGATAAATATTTTCATCTGCAAATCGCAACAACTTAAGATGCTCGAAAATCTCAGGAATCCTGTCTGCTGGCACAACTGCTTTGTCTGTATATGGCACTCGCGGATAAGCAAGGCAGATACTGGGATCGTTGAGCTCTTCCATACTTACCAGTCTATAATTATACGGATCAGACTCAAGCCAGATCGTTGCGCGATTACTCGAAAAATGTAATTTTCCGTGAAATACCCCGTGCTCCTGCATCAGCTCCTGCATCAGCGCCAGCACATCATCTATATTGCGATCAATTTCACTCTCTACGCGCTGTTGACTAAACAGCCCCTGCCTTATTGATGGATCGCCGCGCATCTGCTGCCAGTCTACTGACTGTTTATACATCATATTGGTATGCGGTAATTCTCGTATATCATAGTCCGCCCCAAGATAACCAAGCAATTCATCATCTGAATTTTTGATTACATGAACTGCGGTCAATGACGGGCGTTTCTTGTTTTTGCTTATATAGGCATCTGATAACCTGAATTTTCTCCTTCCACCAAGGCCTTGCATATATACTCGACCTGAGCGGTCACTTGCGAATCGCGATTTATCGCGCCCTTCACGCGTAATATTCGCTGTGAGCTGTACTGCATTCGCATCAAGCACATACAAATGTTTACAGTGCGGCATATTGGAAATCTCATCCAGCAAAAGCATTTCCAGCGCATCACGATTATCCATCATCGTGCTCATTCTCTCACTGGTTTTTCTCATGCTTGTAATCAACAGCTCATGTAACAACTGGCGCTGAATCGCAATTCGTTCCTTAAGTAACTTAAGCATAATCGCGTGACTTCCGCTTTCTGGTATATCTCATTGCATTCACAATCTGGCACAAAGAACTATTACTACAGCTAGAATACATAGCACATTTAGTGCCAATATAGCGGGCGCCACCACGCGCTTGCACTGACAGCAGCCGCACTCATCAAGTGCAGCATCCGCGTATCTGCACCAGAATGGATTCATTTACACATTTATATTTTTTCAGTATGCCTAAAAGAAAACAGCCCCGAGTAGCGGGGCTGTTTTCTAAAGTCTGGCATTTGGCGCCGGAACTTAATGCTGGTGACCACCGGGGCCATGCACATGCCCATGTTCCAGCTCTTCTGCAGAAGCGTCTCGAACCTCGACCACGCTTACGTCAAAATTCAGTTCTTTTCCTGCCAGAGGATGATTAGCATCAACCATGACATCTTCCTCCATCACTTCAGCAATCGTCACGACCAGAGTTTCGCCATTGGGGCCCTGTGCATGAAACTGTGTACCCACTTCAATTTCACCACCACCTTCAAACATGGTTTTTGACACCTGCTGTACACGACTGTCATCGCGTACGCCATACGCGTCTTCCGGCGATATTGTCACACTCAGATCATCACCGGTAGATTTACCAGTGAGCGCATTTTCAAGGCCCGGGATGATGTTCATTGCGCCATGCAGATATACAAAACTGGCATCATCAGACTGATCCAGCACATTGCCTTCACTGTCCTTCAGGGTGTAATTCAGGGTAACCACCTTGTTGTTTTCAATTAGCACGATATTTTGACCATAGTATTTAAAAGTAGGTGTATTACTTTAACAAATTAGCACTCAAATGGCGACGCGAACTATCGATTGATCGAGCGAAAATACATAAATACCCGATCAGGTCGTTATTATTGCGCCAAAGTGGACCTCGAGAAACGCTATCAGTGCGGCTATGAAAGCAATCAGCAGGGTTATAGCAAGCGCGACTCTATCCATCAGTGCATTTTAACAGTAGTTCGCCAGCGTGCCAGGCAAGCACCAGCATAAAACCTCATCTACCGCCTCCTAATCGATTAATGCCCTAAGCAATCATATTTGATAGCACAATGAGAACAAACATTGCCACAATCAATATTGTTACCACCTTGGCCACATTGCCAAGAATGACGCGATCATCGCCCTGTAACATGATTGAACACCTCGCATTTATAGTTCTTCAGCGAGCCTAATAATTACCATACATAATGTATTGATATAAATCAAATTCCACTAATTCTCAGATTCAAATTCTGTATTTAGAGTTCAATTCACTGTTTAATGGCAAGGTAATCGTGTACTACAGCGAACGCATTCACAAGCCAGTCTTGCCTGGACGGCGGGTGCGCGCTTCCAGAGAGAATTGAGCTCGGTCGCAGTCGACAATAGCAACTCATCAAGCGCAGCTGGTCGATGATTTAATTAACTGGCTATCACCGCGATTATTACTATTTTATTTTCTTAATGATGACCAACGTCAATCAATGCAGTTCGCGTTGAAGCACGACCTCGTGCACCGCCCCGGAAAAAGTTGAAGAATTACCGCCTGTCATACATCGAAACTAAAAAGCTAACACGGCCTTACATGCCATTGCCAAATTTCTCGTGGTGTATTTTTATTTTTTCTCGCATCGGCTTCATTGCTTCGGTATATCCAAGCAAAAGATCGCAGGCCCAGCTGATTCGTTCACGAAAATATGCATCAGCGCTCGCATCGTTATCTGCCGGGTTAGCATTCAGCACTTTTTCCACATGACGCACAATCACCTGCTCAGGAATGTAACAAATACGATTATTTTTATAACTGCTCATGCGTAGCTCGGCAACCGGATAAGCGCCACCATCACCATTGGAAACCGTCACGATCAGTGCAGGCTTATGACCCAGCTGAAAACGATTGCACAGTAAGAATAAATTTTTTAACCCTGCCGGCACCTGGCCGTGCCACTCTGGCGAAACAATCACAAAACCATCCGAGGCCGAAAGCTGCTCCTTGATCGGTGCGAGACGCTCATTCCACGCAGGATCGTCTTCCCAGACCGATTGATCCCATAAGGGCAGTGGATTATCCGCGAGTGTAAATAACCAGGTTTCGGTGCCTGCATGTTCTGCTTGCAGTGTTTTTTCTATATGTCGCGCAACCTTCTCGCTTTGCGAAGGATTACGATGGCTACCGCTAATAATACTGATTTTCATAATACACCTGTGCGTTATCTATTCGAGTTTAACAAAACTGCGGGTGAATATACCCGCCTGGCAGTAACAGCATTGCATGTAGCAGAAACATAATTAAACCACCAGCACTGGCTCCTGCATGCGCGAAAGCTGTTCGCGTAATTCAAGAATATGATCTTCCCAGTAACGCGTGGTATTGAACCAGGGAAACGCCTGTGGAAAAGCAGCATCATCCCAGCGCCGCGCCAGCCACGAAGCATAATACATCATACGCAAACTGCGCAAAGCTTCGATCAGGTACAGTTCGCGTGGATCAAAATCTGCAAATTCACTATAACCTTCTAGCAAATCACACATCTGCCCTGTCATTTCATTGCGATCGCCAGCGAGCAACATCCACAGATCCTGTATCGCAGGACCAGTGCAGCAGTCATCAAGATCGACAAAATGCGGACCATCATCTGTCCACAGAATATTGCCACGATGGCAATCACCGTGAATGCGCAATGTTTTAAATTGTCCGGCATTGTGAAAACAATTTTCAATCTGCTGTATTAAATCTGCGCACAAGGACTGGTACGACTGCACAAGATAATCAGGAATGAATTTTTGCTTCAGCAGATACTGCGATGATTCGATTCCCATACGCTCAATACTGATTTCGTTGCGCTGCGCAAAATGCTGCTGTCTGCCAATCATATGAAGTCGCGCTATAAAACGCCCGCACCAGATTAAGTCCTCCTGCCGATTTAATTCCGGCCAGCGTCCGCCCTGCAGAGAATACAGCGCATAGCGATAACCTTCGTACTGAAGCAGAGTTTCACCGTCGATGATCATGGGTGGCACCACCGGAATCTCGGCCGAAGCCAGCTCATGCGCAAAAGCGTGTTCTTCGAGAATGGCTGCATTGCTCCAGCGTCCGGGGCGATAAAATTTCGCTACCAGCGGTCTCTGGTCCTCGATCTCAACTCGATACACCCGGTTTTCATAACTATTGAGCGCCAGCATGCGGCCGCTGGTTTCAAAACCACGGGCGTCCAGTGCCTGCAATACAATGTCCGGGCTGAGGCCGGTATAATCGGTTTTTTCACTCATGCTGTGATTCTACAGCTTTACCGTCAACACATATGCAAGCAAACGCCATCATTGGGCAAACTGCGCCCGAACTCGAGATTTCCGCCTGGCTCCAGGGTGAGGCGACCACACTGCAGGATCTGCGTGGCAAAGTCGTGCTCGTGGAAGTGTTTCAGCTCAACTGCGCCGGCTGTTTTGTCCACGCTCTACCCGAGGCAGCGCACTTGCACAAAACCTATGCCCGGCAGGGTTTACATGTCATCGGCCTGGCCACAGCCTTCGAGGACTTCGAAATAAACACGCTGAAAAACCTGCGCGCACTGGTAAATACTGGCGAACTCATCGGCGAACCGCTGCGTCAGCTCAGCGCAGCCGGGCTGTTACATGGCAATACACTCGACTTTGAGCTTCCCTTTACGATTGCTATGGACAGACTCAGTGAAAACCATGATGAAGTCAGCGAAGACAGTGTTATGCGTTTCATCAACAGCCAGCTGAGCGACTACGCCACACTGCCCACTGCGCGCCAGCGACAGATTCAGCAACAGGCCAGCGCCTATCTGCACGCCCGAACCCATCGTGCGCACAGCTTTGAGCTGTATCAGCTGCAGGGCACCCCTTCTTCCATTGTCATCGACCGTAATGGCATCCTACGTGAAATCTCATTTGGCCGCGCAGATCACCTCGAAGCCCTGATTACACCTTTATTGAACGACTAAACTCAGGGCAAAAATTCGGTTACCATAGCCCATACTCCTGTAGCCATCGTGAACTGCACATGATCGAACGCAATATAGAAAAAGCACTGTATGCCAGCCGCTGGTTACTGGCACCACTGTACCTGGGTCTGAGCCTGGGCCTGGTACTGCTCGGTATTAAATTTTTTCAGGAAGTGTTGCATGCTTTGCCTAACATTCTCCAGGGAACCGAGACCGACCTTGTGCTACTGATCCTCAGTCTGGTTGATATGTCGCTGGTTGGCGGCCTGCTGGTGATGGTTATGCTCAGCGGCTACGAAAATTTTGTTTCCGCCATTGATATCGAAGAAGGGCAGGAGAAACTTTCCTGGCTGGGCAAGCTGGATTCAGGCTCTCTAAAACAGAAAGTCGCTGCGTCGATTGTCGCGATTTCTTCGATCCATCTGCTCAAAATATTCATGGAAGCGAATAATGTTCACAATGACAAGCTCATGTGGTACGTCATTATTCATTTGACCTTTGTGGTATCCGCCCTGGGTATGACACTGGCTGACAAAATGAATCAGCGCCATTAATGCATCGGCGAATACAATATCGCAGGTCTGAACTGTCATGCGTGGGCTAGTTCCTCCCGACCCCGAAGGCACCGCGTCTGGTATTGAATATGCAGTAGTGTATGTACCACGGCGCAGCCGGAATCGTTTCCCGGCCGGTTGTGTAGAAATTAAATCCTGCGCGGCCGATGCCATTGACGACGCCGACCCTGACCAAAACAAATACGCGGCGCGTGTTAGCGGACCTTCAAAATCCTCCGAAGGTCAATATATTTATTATCTTCTGGAATGGCTTGAATAATCATATCTGGAAAAATAAATCCTCTCACAGGCAACACGATGTATCTTAAAACCGATTCAATCAGCCCCGACCAGATGTATTTCCACCTCATCCAGAGTCTGATACCGCGGCCAATCGCCTGGGTGCTGACACAAAACAGCAATCAGAGTTATAACCTTGCACCGTTTTCTTTTTTTAATGCTGTATGCAGCGACCCACCATTGGTCATGCTGTCATTGGGCAACAAACCTGATGGCGATCGGAAAGATACGCTGGTCAATATAAAAAGCAGCAAATTTTTTAGCGTGCATATCGCTCATAGCGAACTTCTGCCCGCATTGAATCAAAGTTCAGCCAGTCTGGAATATGGCAAATCCGAGCTTGATGAGCTGAACCTTGAACTATGTGATTTTGAGAACCACCCTTTACCCAGAATCAAAATATGTCGTGTAGCCTACGCATGTGAACTTTATGAAAGCCACAGCCTGGGCAATAACGCACAACAGATTATTTACGGGAGAGTCAATCAATGTTACTTCGCTGATGAAGTGGTCACGATAAATGAGCAGGGGCGCATAAAACTACATGCTGACAAACTCGATCCGATCGCCCGTCTCGGCGCAAGCGAATATGCCGGCCTGAGCGAAATCATACAACTCACCAGACCAGATTAAATATCAGGTGGAGCATCGCTTGTTTTACTGGTGTTCGGCCATTGCTTACTCCTGTTCACTGGCATCAGCCGCCCGATCCAGGTCATGCTGCGGTGCTCGATCAATATAATATAGCAATTTGATTACTCCGACACTCGCAATGAGCATAAAGTATGGATCGTATAACGAGAATATCATCGGTATCGAAATGTAATAAGCTCGCATACCATAGCTGTAGTATTTGCCACTGCGATTGAGTAGCTTACTAACATATTTTGGTGACGGCATAAATTGCAGCCTGGTATTTTTCGAGTTAATTAGATAGCCAACGTGGTTATACATGCGTACCGCCATCGAGAAACAGAAAAATGCCCAGATAAACGTTATCAGCAAAATAAGAAGTTTTTCATTCATGAAACCGGCACTGCTTATTACATTGCTGTGCAGGCCACTACCGTGCAAGTAATTAAATAAACCAGTCTTGGCTTCATCTTTTTCCATTAAGTTAAGAACACCCACACTCATCAATATGGCTGTCGATGCCAAAAACGTTGCTGCCATGGTTGAATTACGCAATGTCTGTACTGCCAGCAGGGCGTTACTCCTGTCAGACATTATATTATCAACCCATGCGCTACGCGCCATGTTATTGATTGACTGTATTGTATAAGCGTTGTCGCGGCGTATTCGTATTCGCAAAAACACATGGTAGCCAGCAATAAGCACCATACTGGCTATATATATCATCACATCAATAATGGTTACTGACATACTTCATCTTCCTCAGAAAATTATATCCATGCTCCGAGCTGAAGCATGTATTTTAGAGACGGCTGGTCAGCCATGCACCTTCGCGCTAGACGTGTTTTACATGCGTCTATAGAACACACCCTGCAAACGCTAATATAGCATAAGTCAGTAACTGTCATCATTTCCGGACAAGCAATCGTGCTGTACCACCTGCCGAAACGCCGGCATAATTACTGGCGCACACATTCGCTACACTGTGGCTTCTACCCATTTAGAAAGCATTTTCAGGCAAAACACCCGGAGGCAACAAGCTGTGAAACCTAGAATTACAGTGATAACCCTGACCGTAAGCGATCTCGAACGCGCATTACATTTTTACCGCGATGGGCTGGGTCTGGAAACCGAAGGCATTATCGGTACCGAATTCGAACATGGCGCTGTAGTGTTTATTGATTTGCAGCCAGGACTGAAACTCGCGCTCTGGCCACGCGAAAGCCTTGCTCACGACACCGGTCTGCCCGCTGACAAATCCAGTCCGACCGAAGTCAGCATAGGGCATAATGTGTCCTCCAAAGCAGAAGTCGACGCGATAATGTATCAGGCTGAGGCCGGCGGCGCAGTTATTATAAAGCCCGCTCAGAACACCTTCTGGGGCGGATACGGCGGCTATTTTCAGGACCCCGACCAGCATCTCTGGGAAATCGTATGGAACCCTGATTTCGAGCTTACTGACTAGTCACCGATTTCAGGACGCTTCATTTAGAGACAAATTGATTTAAACTCAAACATAGAACCCACTAATATGTTTGAATGAGAAAGTTAAACAGTACTCTACGGTATCCCTCTTGCATACAAGATTAACAACACTTTTTTTGCTGTCAGCACTATGCCTGCTGCCCCCACTTTTCGCGCCGGTATCAGCCAGTAGCCCGGACAGCACTGCCGACACCAGCAAGAATTTTGACGACTCTATTCTGGAAACACCAATACAGTATCCGGACTGGTTCAAGCTAAGCCTTGGCGACCTGCGTGATGATTTAAAGGAAGCGGTCAAAAATGGAAAAGACGGCATTATCGTGTATTTTGGCCAGCAGCGTTGCGCCTATTGCAAACTGTTTATTGATACCGATCTTACCGATCCTACCATTAATCGAAAACTTCGAGAGCACTACGACCTGATACCAGTTGATATCTGGGGCATAGACAATATTATCGATACTAATGGTGTCAGCTACACTGAGCACGAGCTGGCCGGACATTATAAAACCAATTTCACACCCTCCCTGGTTTTTTATGACAGAAGTGG
>CAYRNH010000015.1:0-19677 GCA_964425515.1 uncultured Thiotrichaceae bacterium
GACCCTTCACCCCTGGTACGGGCTCTATATGCTGGCATTGCTGCCCTTTTCACCCGGCCCGGCAGGGTGGGTCCTGTCCTGGAGTATTCTTCTCGGATACCGCGTCCTGATCCCCTTCTTTCTTCTGGGAAAATGGGTGGAGGGCGGCGGCGTGCCGGCCCTGATCTGGGGGGGACCGGCCCTGGCCGCCCTCTGCCGATGGGGATACGCCCGGCGGGGGGCGACGATTTTGCCGGAAGATCATGCCGCTGGCATTGACATGATCCGACTACCGTCGACGAGTCCTGCGATGGCCAGCCTGAGCTTCGATAAAAAGCTTGCTGCATGGTTAAAAGCCATCAGGGGCCGAGTATAGAGTTCACTAATCTTGTATAATATTGCGATCTGATCCCACATCATCTTAACCAGACTGGAATACATAATATGAGCGATTTGCCAGCGTGCCCGAAATGTCAATCTGAATATGTGTACGAGGACGGCGATATGTATGTCTGTCCTGAATGTGCGCACGAATGGTCGAAAGCAGATGATGCGAGCAGTGCAGGTGATGCGTTGCTTGTCGTCGATGCCAATGGCAATACGCTCAATGATGGCGACACCATTTCTGTGATCAAAGACCTTAAGGTCAAGGGTTCATCGTCAGTCGTGAAGGTGGGTACAAAAGTCAAAAATATTCGCCTGGTAGAAGGCGACCATAATATTGATTGTAAGATTGATGGCATCGGCGCGATGAAATTAAAATCGGAATTTGTTAAAAAAGTCTAGCCTCCGGGTATTTGCAAGGATTAAAGGGGTCGGTGACAAGTGATCATCAATTACATAAGTAACAAGGTTTAAAGATTAACGAGTCAGATTCCTCGGCACTGTCATTGTAAGTATCAGGATTAATATGTCATCTAACGCTTCAACCAGGGTCATCATTGCCGCTTTGATCGGTAATACTGCCATCTCTATCACCAAGTTTTTCGCTGCATTTGCTACCGGCAGTTCGGCGATGTTGTCCGAGGGGATACATTCACTGGTGGATACGGGTAACCAGATCTTGCTGTTATACGGCATGAAGCAGGCGAAGAAGCCGGCAGACGAAGCATTTCCTTTCGGACATGGAAAGGAAATCTATTTCTGGAGTTTTGTCGTAGCGATATTGATCTTCGCGGTGGGTTCTGGTGTGTCTATCTATGAAGGCATTCATCACGTGCTTCATCCTGTTGAGATTGAAAATCCGATGGTCAATTACATCGTACTCGGACTGGCACTGGTGTTCGAAGGTAGCGCCTGGTTCTTCGCATTCAAGGAGTTTGGTAAGGTCAAAGGCCAACGCGGTTACATCGAAGCGGTTAAGCGCGGGAAGGATCCGTCTATGTTCGTCGTGCTGTTTGAGGATTCTGCTGCCATATCAGGTCTGATGATAGCGATGCTAGGTGTCTGGCTGACGCAGGTAACGGGTATTGCTGTATTCGACGGAATCGCGTCTATAGTGATCGGCCTGATCCTGGGTGTTACCGCTATCTGGTTAGCGGTAGAGACCAAGGGGCTTCTCATCGGTGAAGGTGCTAACCGAAGTGTCATCGCCAGTATTCGCCAGATCGCCGAATCTTTCGATGAGGTCGAAAATGTTAACGAATTGCTGACCATGCATATGGGTCCTGAATTTATCCTGGTTAATATCAGTATTCGCTTCAAACGAGGGCAGATGACACGCGAGATAGAAGCCGTTATTCAGGAAATAGATTCAGCTATCAAGGCTAAGCATGAAATGGTCAAGCGCATCTTCGTCGAGGCGGAACCGGCTGGCGAATTAAAGAGGGCGTAGCGGTTATTTTTCTATCTGAAAATTAACGGGGTCAATACACAGTGCCTCTAATCCTGGCGGTAACTGTGTTCTAACCCCGTTAATTACTTTCTTATACTGCTTCCTTATTGATGTGCTGACCAAAAACAATTATCTTACTGTTTCAGGCTCAATACAGTTACAGACGTTTCGTTCACAAGTACTCCCACAGTACTGCTGTCCCGTCAATCTGGTTATTTATATCTGGCGTGATAGTGCTTACATTGAGGGCTGGAATTTTTAGATCAATAAACAATTAAAGATAAAAGCTCGGAGTCAGATCACATATATCACTAGTAAAAAAGATACCAGAGGGATTGTTTTTATTTTAGTCTTTCAAAAAAACACCGGTTGTTGTGAAGTAGGTTATTCTTGCTATGCGTGAACCGTCGCGTCGATATTCCCAGCAACGACGAGGGTTTGGGCCTGCAGCACAACTAGCATTGTTTCCCAACATTGCCCAGCCTTTATCGAGCGATGTTCTTGTTACAATATTGCCCGGTGCGTTCTGAAGGAATAAAAAGAATAGCCGGGTATATGCGGCATTTCTGTTTTGAGGGACCGCAGGAACGTGGTTTGAATTTAAGGTTGTGCGAATTTGCCCATTTCTGAAACGAACAGGAATATTGCCAACAAACAAAGTTGTATTAACATTCTGACCAAGACCTGGAGATCCTGCAATATAGAACCTGGCTTTTACTAATTGTTCACCGCTTTTCAGGGCACCCAATACCGCATTGATTTGGGCCTGGTCAGCTTGATCACTAATCGAGCTAAAACGAGGCAAGGCAATAATAGAAAGTGCTGCTAGAACCAGGATCACTGCAATCAGCTCTATCAATGTAAAACCAGTTTGGGCAGATTTTAATTGATTGATAAGCATAAGAAATATTATAACTTATAAAACAGAAAACTCGTGTCTGATACCCATTTTCTATAAGCTTTATCAGATCATCCTGCTGGAAGATGACAGGCTGGCGTGTATGGCTATAAAGCTGTACGCTAACTGGTATTCCCCTGAATACGATAAGATCGAAGATTGCGGTAATATTAGCTAGAATTATCATCCGACTCGGGCTTCCTGGAAATAGATAAATATGTATATGCATGCACATAAACTCTTTAGCTTAATCATGCTTGCAATGCTGCTGCCGAGTATCGCATTTGCAAAGGATCCTCTCGAACTGGTGAACGTTACCGACAGTGTATATGCTATCGTCGGTGATACCGGAAATCGGTCACCAGAAAATTATGGCGATAATGCTACTTTTGGTTTTGTGGTTACGCCCAAAGGTGTCGTCCTGATAGACCCGGGCGGTTCTTATAAAGGGGCCCGGAAAATTCATGAGATGATCAAGCAGGTCACGGACAAACCGGTAGTCATTGTTATTAATACCGGTGGCCAGGACCATCGTTGGTTGGGAAATGGATACTTTAAAAAACTGGGCGCGAAAATTATTGCAAATAAGCGCGCTGTTGTAGATCAGAAAAATCGCGTTCAGGATGAATTTTTCATGCTGGGAAATTTGATCGGTGTCGACGGGCTAAAAGGCACGAACGCCGTTTATGCCGACACAACATTTGACAAAGAATATCATTTTGTTCTTGGCGGAACCACCTTTGAAATACATTTTGCAGGACCGGCGCACACGCCTGGAGACAGCTTTGTCAGGTTACCGAAGCAGGGCGTGATATTTACTGGCGATATCGTCTTTACAGAACGGATGCTGGGGGTACTCGATTTTTCCAATAGTAAAAGCTGGATTAAAGCCTATGAAGCGATGGCTGCGTACAAACCCGAACATATTGTTCCGGGGCATGGGCATCCGACAGATATAGCGAAAGCGAATGCCGACACATACGAATATCTGCTATACCTGCGCCAGTCTGTCAAAGCCTTTATGAAAGCCGGTGGCGATATAACGGATATCAATAAAGTTGATCAGAGTAAATATAAATATCTTATAAATTTTGACACACTTGCAGGCAGAAATGCGCAGAGAGTATATGAGGAGATGGAGTGGGAATAACTCCCAAAGTCGATACTTACTTGTGATCTGACCCGGGTCCCCCGGGTTTCTCGCCCAGCGACGCCAAAATAACCAATCCGTGGCGATCTCCGGGTATCTGGTGTTGATTGGTGTGGCTAAACGTCGTAATGTAGCGGCCCAATAATCCAGATAACGCTTCCCAGAGGAGATTTCTTCCCGTGTTTTTACGTAGTTTTCTTGTATTGATCATAGCTGCTAGCAGCTTCCTGTCCGCTGGATGCGACCAACTGCCGTCATCTGGACATGGCGCCACCAGTGAACCTTTGCTGCTAGTCGATTTTGGCTCACTGCTGCGGGCCACTAATATGGATACAAAGGTACAGGATGAGCTAAAGGTAGCTGGTCAGCGCCTTGAGTCACAGCTGAAGCAGGCTGCAAACGATCTGAATCAGCAACTTAAAGATGCGCAACACAAGGCTGGTAGTAAACCGTCCTTGAAAGAACAGAAGAAGTTGAACCTGCTTGCTACAAAAGCGCGACAGAGAATGAACGAGCTAAGGCAGCATGCCAGGACAAAATTGCTACAACTGCAGGCTGACATGGTGAAGCAACTGCGTGACCAGGTTAAGCCGATAGCCGAGACAATCGCACACCAGCGTGGGGCAAAGGCTGTACTGCTGGTTGGAGAGACGACGCTATGGTTCGATCCGGGTGCCGACATCACGGCGGATGTGATTGCCAAAGTTCGGCAGCATCCACTGACACTCAAACCGTTGCATCCTGTTGTGTCAGCTAAACCTGACGCACAAAAAGCCAAGGGCGACACTAAAACAACGAAGTAATTAGCTGAAAAACTGCGCTGTACAATCAATCGGGTCAGACTCATTCGATCGGGTCAGGCTCGATTGATTATTCAAAAATGCACGTCGGACACCGGTTTTCCCGATGCGGGTTCTGCGTAGAGATTGCCGATGAAGTTCGTATGTTACACCGACTGGGATCAACTGCCGGAGAGTGCGAATGCACTTTTTGAGCAGGCGCAAAGAGACAGTCTGTTTTTTTCGCGCCCATGGTTTGAGAGTCTGACCGCCGCGCTTGATGAATCGATGGTCCTGGTCTGCGTGGTGGCTGAAAGCAAAGTGCTGGCCATTCTGCCGTTGCTAAAGAGTGCAGGGACTACCGGCTATGCGCTCAAGCATCGATATTCCTCCCTTTACAGTTTGCTGCTTGCTGATAATGATCAGCAGCGGGTGCTCGCTTGTCTGGTTGATGGTTTGAGCCAATTGCCGCTTAATGCATTGCTACTGGAACCGGTTGCTGACAATGATGCCAGGTTAAATAGTTTGCAAGGCGCCATGGAAGCGGCCGGGTATAGCTGTGATCGTGTTTTTCGATTTTATAACTGGTTTTTGCGCGTGCAGGGGCAGTCCTTTGCGGACTATATGGCAGCGCGGCCTGCCAGATTGCGTAACACGATTGCGCGTAAAGCGCGTAAGCTTGAACGTGAGCACGGTTACGACATTCGTTTATTTGTCGAAGATGAAGTGCCGCCAAAGATGCCGGATTATTATGCGGTTTACAATGCCAGCTGGAAGGCCAATGAGCAGTATGCCGGCCTGGTGGATGATATGGTGGCGCGCTTCTCCAAAGCCGGCTGGACCCGGCTTGCAGTGCTTTACATCAAGGGACAGCCTGCTGCGGCTCAACTATGGTTTGTACACCACGGCAAAGCGAGTATATTCAGGCTTTCGTATGATCAGGCGTGGAAGCAGTATTCACCGGGTTCGATTCTTATGAGTTACCTGATGGAATACGTGATCGATACCGATAAGGTGGAGGAGGTCGATTTTCTCGTGGGTAACGATGCCTACAAGCAGGACTGGATGTCTGATCGCAGAGAACGCTTTGCCTGGAGTGGTGTGAAAACCGCAACACCTGCGGGCTGGTATCAACGCTCTGTCGGATCGCTGCAGCGTATGCTGAAAAGACGATAAGCACACAAAGCGAGCCTGTGAAAGGTCGCTGCCCTTACATTACATATTTAGACATATAATCACATTATTATGACAGCGAAACTTATACAAAAACAATTCCTTAAAGGCAGCAGGGAATTTCTAATCCTGAAAGATTCTGTTCAGGTACACATAAAAAGTCTGCTCAAGGAAGAAAAATCAACTGTATGGCTGTCCAGGTTAAACCCTGAGCCGGTTGTCAATGCGCCATACCTGGAGTTTTATAACAATGATAGACCCGAGTTACTGCTATCACTGTTATTAAATAATCCTGATGCCGAAGAATTTAACGCCTTCGTCGATACCTTAAAGCAACGAATTCTTGACGAGGGTGGCGATTTTGTCCCTGTCAATGCAGAGGCTCGCTCTGCAGGGATCGCGGCTAATATTTATGAAGAGCCACCTAACTTCGAGGAGTTTGGACATAACCGATCAAGCAACAAAGACAAAAACGTTAATGCTGCGAGGATTGAGGAGTCAATCGAGCAGCTGGAAATGTATCTGGTAACCGATGAAATAAAGCCTTTGCTCTCTGCATTGAAAGCGCTGAAAGCAGATCCACAAAATGAAACGTGTTTTGATCAGATGGCGCATGCGTTTAATGATCTTGGGATCACGCAAGGTGCTGTATTAACCTACGCGCCATATATCAGCATCCTGCTTGCTGATGATCCTTTTGCAGATTAACGCCTCATTTATATTGAGCCCCCATCTCTATGCGTTTACCCTCTGATAACGAGGTGATGTAGCTCACCAGATCGGTCATGGTTTTGCTGTCATACGCCGGAGCCTTGCCGCCGAGTGCGCCCTGTATGCAACCGTGGATTTGTTCCGATAATGTCATGACTTTGCCTTCGCGTTGCTTGTAGCGGGGAAACACGGCCGCTGCATTGGCCAGGCTGGGTCCATGCATGTGACTGCCAGGAACGGTCGTCGCCCCCAGGCCGCCTGCGGTATGACAGCTCTGGCAGGTCATGCCACGGCCATCAAACTTGTCATGTATAAAAATATCCTTTCCGCTGGCAACAGATTTTGCCAGTGGCCCCTGGATCGCCGCAGAGACTATCGGCGTTGTTGCCGCCATTGCGATTACCAGTACAGCCTGTGTTACTAATCGTATATGTCGCGCGTGGGAATATTGCATCGTTCACTTCATCCTGTTCATTATCCAATGGAGTTCATTGCTAGACCGGTAATCCCATGCTTTGTTCCAGTTGATGTTATTGATGTTTCTATACCGTGCTACCAAAAACCTTTACAGGTTTCAAAAAAACGGCAGCCATCAAGGCTGCCGTTTTTATACATTGCTAATGAGGACTATGATTGACGTCTAGCGAAGCCAGCCAGAGCGAGCAGGCCGCTACCGAACAACCAGGCTGCCGCGGGTACGGGTACAACGGAGGTGTCAACGTAGGAACGGAAATTGAGATCGTAGCCCTCGGTGCCGTTGGCAATTAGATTGCTCGGATCTCCGATAAATGCCGCGTAGTAAGCGCCACCGGCATAAGGATTTCCATCAGTGCCCACCCAGTTGGGTACTGCTAGTCCTGTGGTGGCGACACCACTGCCTGTGATGCCGACCACGGCCAGTTTATCACCCACGGATACCGAGATATTGTCTGAACGGAAATCAAGCGTAGAAAACCCGTAGTTGGAGGAGGTCAGGTCGTAACTGGCGGCTACTGTGGCAAGCGGAGCTGAGGCGTAATCGGGAGCACCAGTGGCGGTCGTCGAGAGTAATTCGAAAGTAAAGCTGCCTGCAGTCGGATCGGCCGCGCCAAGAAGTACATCGATGTGGTCCAGCATGCCATTCACACCAACTGTGAATGTCTGGGTCTGGTAGGCGTTGTCACCATACGTAGATGAAACGTCATCGAGAAATGCACCGAAGGTGGATGTGGGATTGTTGTTCTGATCCAGTATGACGCTGGCGTTTGCGCTGATCGACAGGAACGAGACGAGCAGCGTGGCGAGTAATTTTAAGGATTTGATATTCATGGTTCCCTCCTGTGTTTTTGAGCATTTGTGATTGTATCTATCTGTTAAATCAAGCAATATCTATGCCCAAATAAAATGTAAAAATATTTCAATAACTTAGGTTTAGGTGATCTTTTGTACTTTATCAATGTGTAAAAAAATCCATAAAAAATTCTCTGAAAAGGCGGTGGGTGTCTGATGTTCTTTACATTATGGTTCAGTAATTAGACGGGACGAAAAACTGGTGCCGGAGTACCATTTTTGCTGATATTTGAAGCAACTGTGTCTGACTTCATTTATTTCACCTATTCCTTTAAGTGCGACAACGTACATACAGCAAGCATGCAATATGCGAATCTGACACCCGCTCTATAAACGGGAGTTCTTTTGTAGCAGCTCCAGCAGAGCGGTATCCACTTGATCCTGAAGCAGGTTGTCGGATATGCGAATCAGGTATCAGAAAACGCTCTTCGACCGCAGTAAAATCCTTCCGCTATGTGAGGCTTATTGGCCTGGTTCTTAAATGATTTATAACAATATGATGAAAGCGAATATAAACGCACGTTCAGTTCACTAACAAAGAGCATTATAGATATGAAAAAAATTATTCCATTATTAGGCCTGTTACTTATAGCAACGCAGGCAACAGCAGCCGACTTAAACACCAAACAAATATATTTTGGCGCTGGCATTGGCTTTAACAGTGTTAATAACAACAACTTTTATAACAATAGCAATGCTGTAGGTTTTCAGGTATTCGCCGGTCTACCCCTGGCGGTAAACATGGGCAGTGCCGATCTGGCTGTCGAAGTCGGTTATATGGATACGGGTAACTTTGATAGAGGCGGAAGCGCCAACGGTCTCTGGAGTACCGCAGTTGTCAGTCTGCCTCTGAATAACGATATTAAACTACTGGGTCGACTGGGCTATGACTTCGGCGATGATGACGGTGCTATGGTTGGCGCTGGTGTTGGTTTTCCTTTAGCAAGTAAAACGGATATGCGCATCGAATATGTTGTCCGTGACCATATTGATTCATTGCAGGCCAATTTTGTTTTTCGTCAGTAAACACCTGAATGGGGCAGGCGCAAAATCAAGACAAGATGCGCTGTGGCCGAACACCGATGGCAACGTTGAAAAATACGGATGGGGCGCTACTCTTCAATTTGTTGAATAAAGGGGAGTGCCCCTTTATCATGGAGCGAATGTACCCGTCACTGGAAGTGTTGCCGGCAGCGGTTGCTTCACGTCTACAAGCATCAGGTTTTTTCCGTCCAGAATGAGCGCCTTGCCCGGGGGCAGCTTCAGGTAGGGTCTGGATTCAACTGCGTTGAGTCCGTAGGTAAAGCACATCGGGCCCTTGCTGGAACTACCGGTTCCATAACCGCTAAAAATACTGAGGCGTTGAAACTTGATAGTCGCGGTGGAACTGTCACTGCATTTCAAGTTGCCTACGCCGCCAAGTTCTGCACTGGAAGTAAACTGTCCGCTGCACGTGACGCTGGGCTTTGTGTTCGAGTGGATTTTTATCGTTCCGGACCCGTCAAGATTTCCTTCGGCTTCACCCTGAAACAACTTGTCGGCGAATATCGCGATCACCGGACCAGTTGAGGAAAAAAATCCCGCTTCTGCAGGCGAGGTCCATGCAACTACTACTGCAAGACTGATGACCAGTAATCTGCGCATCGTAAAATCCTCCATTCAGCATCGTAGTGTGACGAGAAATCAGCGCCTGCCTGTTCCAAATCACATGCAGTGTCATCAGAAAGTGTTGTGCGTGCCAAGCCCAAGACGATATTCTTTGCTATCAAACCCATAGGCGATATCTACACGAACATCCAGACCGACAAAACGCCGCACTTTCCAGCGTATGCCGGTGCCTACACCGAACTTAAGTGTAGAGAGCTTGATATCACCAAGCTTTTCCTCGGCATCGCCGAAGTCGATGAAAAAGACTTTGCGCAATGCTGGCGAGTCTGTAAAGGCGGACAAATATTCTGTATTGACACGCAACATTGCGTTACCGCGATAAGCGCTCGTTTCATAACCACGCAAATTGGTATTACCACCGATTGAAAATGCCTTATCTCCCAGAACGTCATTATTTGAGCTTCCTATCGCAATGTCGTAATTGAAATTAGATGGTGGATAGTCTCCAATCGAACGAATATTCGTGTAATCAATCTCGTACTTCACAAAGGGTGTGCTGAAACCCGGTTTATCATCACGAGAAATTTCTATTTTGTACTGTAAGAATACGCCAGCGCGATTAAATTCATATTCTTCAATACCGGCATAACCAATTCTTGAAGCATAGATGATTGCGTCCTGACTTTGCGCAGGAACAACAGTCGACGAATTAATTGAGGTAATTTTTTTAAGGCCGTATTGAATGCCTCCGCCCGCGAACAGCCCCTGACTAACACCTTCTTTGCCTAGCCATTTCAAAACATCAAAACCAAAACTAGTACTAAGTTGCAATTGTTCTCCATTCACCGGGTCGTCATCGGCTTTACGTTCATAATTCAGATTCATCTTGAGCTCATAACGACTGGAAAAAGGCCTCGGGATTAGATATTCAAAATTGTCTGTAAATTGATTTACTCCGAGATTGGAGCCCTTGTTTATCAAATCCCAGTTTAAGCGATGGTTCATTCCCCAAACATTGTTCCAGCGTAACTTAACACCATATTCCAGCTGGCTATTGTCATTGAGTCTTGCCGTGGGCAGAGGGATCAGGTAATAGCGTTCTATAACTTTTACTACCAGCACTATACTGTTGGCATCTTTACCTGGTTCAGTACGGTAGGTAACGCGCTCGAACAAACCGAGATTCATAATGTTTTGCACCGATCTTTGGATCTTTTCCTTATCTGCGACATCGCCGGGCTTAACTATCATTTCCCTTAGCATAACGATTTCCTGGGTGACATCATTGCCCTCAAATCGAATTGCCTCAATCACCTTTGCCTGTACAAGGCCTGCAAACAACATCAGAACCAGGAAATATCCCACTCTATCAAATAAAGCAGCCCTCTGAAAAATCACTCGAACAAGGTTTTTCAGTGAAATGTACCAGCACGGTGCTAGTATAAACAAACATCCTGGAGCGACTTTATGTGTATGCGATAATCTGGAATTCACATCCTCATCGGCACAGACTTTGTGGGCTCTCATAACTTTTCAATGCGTGTTGCTGACGCTGCACAGGACAGGTCAGGTCAGAGGAACGGTCAGCAAACTGATACCATATTTATCGACAAGAGGGGGTTGCCTCACTCAGTTTTTTCCATCGGTTGAAGATTTGGGCTGCCTGATTGCTTTCATAGTCTTTACAAAACACGACGACCTTGAATAACACGAATCAAAATCACCACTATGGCAAGAATCAACAGTAGATGAATAAAACCGCCCATGGTGTAGGATGAAACCAGACCCAGTAACCAGAGAACAACCAGAATGATCGCGATCGTTTCAAGCATAATTGTTTCCTCTTAATGTATTTATACATAGTCATCGATGTACACTGTAATCGCATATCACAGCGTGTTTCACGAAACAGTAGTAAGCTCCTGACAAGAGGTTTTAGTAAAAAATATACATAAAGATGCCAGATACTATGTTGAGAGGCTATCGGTTACCCAGGCCATCGTCGGTACGTTAGCGCACATATCGGGTAATCGTGATTCGTCCCGTCACATATGGCGATTTTCAGCCATCATAAAATTATATGTGCGTTATCAGTCTACGTTGATTCATCCTGCTAATGTGCTTTAGCCAACGAACTGACCGTTTTTGTTTTTCGTCAGTAAACCCCTGGGTGACGGAAAAACCTGGTGGGAAAAATTCGTGAACTAACTAGACTCGTCCGTCGTTTTTGCAATATCGGTAACTGCCCGATCACGACGCGACTACGTCACATTTGAGAAAAGTACCGAATTTTCTCATACGATGCTTCGTACGCTACCGAACATAAAGAAACATGTCTAAGGCGTATGATTACGACATTCCCTCCCACCTGATGCCCAGTACCAGGCGGAAAAACGCTCGCAATCACCCACTTATGTAACAGCGCGAACAATCCCGAGAGCACAAGACCGCTTGATGTGGGGTGAATAAAAAAGCAAAACCTTCGGCAAATAGTATGACTTTTGCCGGTCGAATATATATTCAGGAGAATCACAATGAATACAAACAACAAGTACACCGGCCGAGGTTTATGGCTAGCCGCGCTTTTACTTACAACTCTTGTGGCGGGGTGTAATTCTAGCAGTAGCACTAGCAGTACCGTCCCCACGGTAACCGAAATCGGCCCGGCTGACACCGCTACAGTTGTGGCGCTCAACAGCAAAGTGGTCGCCACCTTCAGTGAGACAATGGATGCCACCACAATTGACACCACAAGCTTTACGGTCATCGGTGCAGGCGAGCCCGCGCTAACCGGCACCGTAAGCTATGATGCTGCATCCAAAACCGCGAGTTTTACCCCTGGCAGCAATTTCACCGCAAGCACAGTATATACCGCTACGCTGACCAGTAATGTAAAAAGCTCGGCTGGCGTCGCACTGGCTGCTGATCATGTCTGGAGTTTTACCAGTGGTACGACAACTGACACTGCAGCACCCACTGTAATCTCTACCAGCCCTGCTAATGCGGCCACTGGTTATGTGCTTAATGGCAATGTTAGTGCTAACTTTAGTGAAGCGCTTGATCCCGCTACCGTTAACTCATCAACCTTTACCTTGAGCCATGGTGGCGTGTCAGTTTCAGGTACAGTTAGCTACAGCAACAAGGTGGCAAGCTTTAAACCGAGCAGCAATCTTGTGGCCAGCACTGTCTATACTGCCACGTTGACAGCGGGCATTGCAGACCTTGCTGACAATCCACTGGTAGCGAATGTTGTATGGAGTTTTACCACCGGCACGGCTCTTGCTTCTGGACCTGCTGCGGTCAATCTCAGAACAGCAGGAGATTTTGCGATACTGACAAAAACCGGCATTACCGATGTTCCGGCATCACCTATCACCGGAAACATTGGCGCCAGCCCAATCAATGCTAATGCAATAAAGGTTACCTGTGCGGAAATGCTGACGGGCACAATCTACGGTTCTGATGCGACCTATACCGGTAGCGGTGATGTCAGCTGCTTTAAAGGTGACGCACCTGACAATACGCTGGTCGCCAATGCGGTGCTCGATATGGGAACCGCCTATGCTGATGCGGCAGGCAGAACCACGCCTGATTTCACTGAACTGGGCGCGGGTGATATTAGCGGCAAGACACTGGTCCCGGGCCTTTATAAATGGGGTACAGGTGTTTTGATCAATACTGATGTCACTCTCTCGGGTGGTGCGAATGATGTCTGGATATTCCAGATAGCAGGAGATCTTACCGAGGCCAATGGCGCTCACATCATCCTGGCAGGTAGTGCAGACCCCAAGAATATCTTCTGGCAGGTTGGAGGCGGTACGGGTGTAGCCATTGGTACCACGGCTGTTTTTAACGGCGTGATACTTGCTGAAAAAGCCATTCATTTAAATACAGGTGCAACTGTTAATGGCAGGCTGTTATCACAGACCGCGGTTACGTTGATTCAGAATACGGTTACACAACCGGCCCCGTAATGCATGCGATATGCTGTGTGAAGACACGGTAAAAAGAAAAAAGGGCCCGATTGGGTCCTTTTTTTATTACAATAAACATTCAGCGCTTTATTGTATTAATTTTAACTTATTGAATTATTTATTATTAATGACTTAAACAAGCGCCATCAGGAAACCCCCTATAGTTTCTCCTTTGTTCTTGATCTATAACACAAAACGTATAGATCTAATGCTTATGATTGCATTGGTCACGATCGTGTTTTTTTAATAAATAGTTAAGGAGTAGTGGCATTGGAACCTGAGCCAAAACCAAAACTTAATCTCCTGCTCGAAGCCTTGCCCAATGAGGCACTCGTTCGCCTGCTGCCGCATCTGAAACTGGTCGATCTGCCATTGGGTGAGGTCATCTATGAACCCGGTATGGAATTGAAGCACGTATATTTTCCGCTGCCGGGTTGTATTATTTCCATGCTCTGCGTTATGGCGGATGGTGCCTCAGCAGAAATCGCTGTGGCCGGTAGAGAGGGTATGGTGGGTATTGCTCTGTTCATGGGCGGCGACAGCGCAACCAGCCGAGCGGTAGTGCAAAGCGGAGGACAGGCGTATCAATTGAATGGCGCTACGCTGAAACAGGAATTCGAAAGATACACCGAGTTGCAACATTTGTTGTTGCGTTACACCCAGGCGCTGATTGCACAGACGTCACAGACTGCAGTGTGCAATCGGCATCATTCAGTCGATCAACAGCTGTGCCGCTGGCTGTTGCTAAGTCTGGATCGTCTGTCAAATAACGAACTCAACATGACTCAGGAATTAATTGCCAACATGTTGGGTGTGCGCAGGGAAGGGGTGACTGAGGCGGCGGGTAAGTTACAAGATCTCGGTCTGATCCACTATAGACGCGGGCATATTAAAGTTGTGGATCGAGCGGGAATAGAAGCACGGGTCTGCGAGTGTTATGCGGTGGTAGAAAAAGAATATGATCGTTTGCTACCTGGGAAGATAAAGCCTGCGCAATTAAAAATAGTAAGAGAGCCGGCGGTAGTTTTGTAGTACTTTTTTCGACGCGCTATTTCACTCAAAAAATGGACCCGTGGGGTCCTTTTTTGTTCTCAGGACAGTAAGTCCCTGATGACCTAAGAGCATCATGGGATCTCATTCACGGCATTGCGTTGTTTAAGTGCGTGCACTATGGGTTCTCGTCTGTGTCCTGGCGCACAGACGTTCGCAGGATAGACCCTTATTATTCCCTTTCGTCTGGAGTCGGTTTTTCATAAAAATATCATGACCAAACCAGTGGATCCCGCTCTTGATATCGCGACTGAAATTGCCAGTGAAGAACGGCTGCAGAATAAAGAACGAGGGTTTGTGATTATCAGCATGGCCGAATTGATAGATGCAAATAAAACATCAGGACAGATACGATGATTAGCGAAGCAGACATTCTAAATGCCAGCATTCTGATCGTAGACGATCAGGAAACTAATGTCATTCTGCTAGAGCAACTGTTGCGTGAAATTGGCTACCAGCAAATAAGCTCAACAATTGATCCGACTAGCGTTGCTGCGTTGCAATATGCCAACCGTTATGACCTGATATTGCTCGATCTGCTCATGCCTGGTATGGATGGTTTTCAGGTGATGGAAGATCTCAAGATCAATGTGGGTGACGATTATTTGCCAATACTCGTGTTCACTGCACAACATGATCACAAGCTGCGTGCACTGGCCGCCGGGGCAAAAGACTTTATTGCCAAACAGTTTGATTTGCTTGAAGTCAAAACGCGTATTCATAACATGCTGGAAATGCGCTTATTGTATAAAAAACTCGGCAATTACAATCAGGAGCTGGAAGCTACGGTGCTAGAACGTACCGCCGAACTACGTGAAAGTGAAGGGCGCTATCGCAGTCTGATCGAACTGGCTTCTGACTGGTACTGGGAGCAGGATGAGAGCGGGAGCTTCACTCGCGTGTTCGGCCCGGTTGCTGAGATGCTCGGGATTCAGGACGATGGCCCGTTGGGAGACAGTCAGGACGACGGCGTGACTGGCTGGAACGAGGTGCAACGAGAACAGCTGCATTTGATGATTACACAGCGGCAGCCATTTCTGGATTTCATCATCAGCCGGATCAATGCCAATGGAACAGAGCAAAAATATCTGGTGAGTGGTGAGCCGATGTTCGACCAGTACGCCCGCTTTGTTGGCTACCGCGGCATCGGTGTAGAAGTTATCGCAAAAAATAATACACATGATGTAAGGACTTTGTCATGACATCGCCACCGTCCGCGTTGCAATGGTATCAACGACCATAAGGAGTATTTATCCACCTTTTGCAAACCAGCTCTGTACGCCAAAAAGTTTACGCAAACCTGGTCTGCGGAAACTAAAGATGAGTACTTCAGCAATGAACTTGTTTGTGCTTAAGGTTAGATTTTGTATGATCAAGAATGATCAGCCCCGACTTCTGGTATTATTTTTTCGGGTATATAAAGATGATGTTGACCCTGCGGTTTTCCTGTTGTGCGTCCAGAGTGGTACCATAAGTGACACGTCCAGTCTGTCCATATGATGCAATGCTAAGCCGAGAACGGGCGATGCCAAGCTGATTCAGGTAATTCACTACACTTTGCGCGCGCTGCTGAGAAATTTTCATCGCCATCCTGGGATCCACCTTTGTTCTTGCTGTGCCAGTACCAACGACTCTGTCAGCATATCCTTCTATCATTGCAGTCACTGAGCGATTGGCTTTCATGTAATTCGCCACATGTGCGAGTCCGGCACGATACTTCGATTGAATTGTGTGCTTGTATGGATCGAAGTTGATGTTCAAGGCCATGGTGATTCTGGTATGCGCTACTTTGAGTCCCTCAATGTCATCCACGCATGCAATCACAGCATCTATACGGCGGTTGCTCTGCTGACCTTCGCTGGTCGCGTTGCTTGCGATGGGACGGGTTTCTCCATAGCCCACTGCACTCAGTCGTGAAGCCTTGATGTGCTGTTCATTTACCAGGTATTTGACTACGCTGTCCGCGCGTTGCTGGGAAAGTTTCATGTTGTAGTCGCTGTTACCTACATTATCGCTGTGACCTTCTATTACCGCTGTGGTATTGGGATATTTCCTCATGAAGGTGGCGAGGGCAGCCATTTTTTGCGTATCTTCGGCATGCACCTGGTTCTGTTTAATATCGAACTCGATGTCGAGCACGCTACAGTATTCTTCAGTCTTCGCCTTGACCGGAACGATCACTCGACTCTCTTCATGACGTTGGGCTGGGTGAGATTTTTTTTCACCGAAACGATAGACAAGACCAATCGAAATCAGATCAACATCGGCCTTATTGCCGACCGCATCGTTGATGCGATAGCGCTCTACTTCGGCGCGTAGACCAAGCGCCTCGGTGATATCGTACCGCAGTCCGACGCCGTACTTGTAATTCAACGTGTTTTTCCTTGGGTCAGTATTCGCTGGTATGGGAACAAGACCGCTGTTGCTAAAAGTGTCTTCGGTTTTAGCGTAGTTCAGGCCGAAGCGACCGAATGCAGAAAACTTGTTAGCGAAGGGGTGCATGCCGACCAGATCAAGATTCAGACCGCTGATGCTGATCTCACCGATCAATGTTCCTGCCGGTGTTGTTGTCGCGGTATAACCGAGCTGTCCAAGATTGAAATAGCCACCTTCAAGCGCAAAATTATTGCTGTACTGGTAGCCGCCAAAAAGTTTATAGCCAGTGTCGCGGTCGTTATCATCGATCACAACCGAGGTAACACCTGTCACCATCAACTGGGATCTGATCGAGTCGTCGTCGATGTTACCCATCGACCGTCCTATGTTGGTACCTATATACCAGCCTGAATCGTCGGCGGCTGCAATGTTGATAACGGCACAGCCCACCAGTCCAAGTGAGCACGCGATTTTAGTTATGCTTTTCATCTGCGCTCCAATATTGGGTATACCTATGGCGAAAATACGTCTGTCCTTGCTCTGTGAAGGCCTGGTGGGACGTGACTCCGCCCCGATATATTTCGTATCTCAGACTCATGGCGCTGGCACGTTAATGACCGTGTTCACCAACGTCACCGAAGGGCCCAGGGACAACACCCTGCCGTTCAATGTCACTAACGTCACGTTGCCGGCGGTGGAGAACGTGGCGCCTGTCTGAGCAATGATGGTGCCCACCATGGTCCCGCCGCCGCCTGCGTTGATCGTCGCGAAACTACCGACCTGCCAGAAGACGTTTTTGGCCTGAGCGCCGCCCGTCAGGATGATGCTTTGCGGCAATGCCGCTCCCGGACCACCCACGGTAAGCGTAGTGCCTATCTGGAAGACAAAGTCTGCATTGGGATCCCCCAGGGCGTCGAGAGTGAGATCCCCTCCCTGTATCATCACCGTGGAGGCATTTGTGTAAACGCCGGGATATATGGTTGTGCCAGCCAGATTGGCGGCCAGTGCTCCATCTGATGGCATTGCCACCAGGGCGTTATACGCGTCTACCACGTCGAGTTTGGCCTGGGTTGCAATCGCGCAATACGCCGCATTGACACCGGTAGAATTCGGGCCTGTAGTGGAATGGGTACAGGTGTAGATCGTGCCGTTCACATAGCCCTGATTGGCCCCCGTTTCAGTAAAGACATCACCTTCCGTATCGTGGAATCCGGTTATCGAAGTGGTCGCTATAGCAGCGGTCCCGATATCGCCATTGATCACCGTCAGAACCCCCTGATTGGTCATCCCGGCAACCGCGCCCAACGTCCCATACGTCGAGGCCGCGCCAAGGTCTATCGTGGCCGGGATCACTGGAAGTGCTGATGTGGTAAAGGTCCATGTCTTGACGACGGCCAGCGCATTTCCTGCCAGGTCCTTGGCGCCGGTTGTAATCGTGGCGGTATAAGTGGTGCTGTTTACCAGATCGCTTGATGGGGTGAAGGTGGCAATCTTGCTTATCGCGTTATAGGTCACCAATCCTGTGATAGCTGTTCCAATTGCATCTTCCACCGTGAAGTCGGCCGTGCTGATCGATAACGGATCCATCGCCTCACTGAACGTGGCGTTAACGGTACTGTTGATCGCCACATCGTAGGCTAAGTCAGCTGGGTTTAGAAGCGTTACTGTGGGCGGAGTGGTGTCGGGGGCCGCACCGGTGGTCCAGCTGATCACAAAATCACTCGCCATCGGATTACCGGCCAGGTCTTTGACCCCGCTGGGTGAGCCTTTGACGGTGACGGTGTATTGCGTGTCATACGCCAGCGGATTCAACGGTGCAAATACCGCATTTACGCCGGCGTAGCTCACTACGCCTGCGACTGCATTGCCGCTGACCGTTTCCTTTAAGCTGAAGTTCACATTGGTAATCGTTAGAGGGTCCATGCCCTCACTGAACGTGGCACCTATGCTGGTGTTAATCGGCACACCGGTCGCACCGTTGGCATTGATGGTGCCGGTGACCGTGGGGGCAGTGGTGTCGGGGGCTACACCGGTAGTCCAACTGATCACATAATCACTCGTCATCAAATTGCCGGCCAGATCCTTGACCCCGCTGGGCGCGCCTTTGACTGTGACGGTGTATTGGGTAGTCGGAGCAAGCGGATTCAATGGCACAAATACCGCGTTTATGCCGGAGTAGTTCACTACACCGGTAACCGCGTTGCCGCTAAGTGTTTCCTTCAAGGTAAAATTCACGTTGGTGATCGTCGACGGTTCCATACCCTCACTGAACGTGACACCGGCGCTGGTGTTGATCGGCACACCGGTCGCACCGTTGGCATTGATGGTGCCGGTGACAGTTGGGGCGGTGATGTCGGGGGGCGCAGTCGGGACAAAGGACCACACATAGTCACTGGCAGCAGGCAAAGATGCGGTATTGCCGGCCAGCGGATTACCCGCGAAATCGGTGACCGGTGCAACTCCCGTTCCTGCGATCGTGGCGGTATAGGTATCACCCGCTACAAAATCTGCGGCTGGCTTAAATCTCACGGTCTTACTTGATTCTATGTAGGTGACACTACCGGGAACCGCCGTACCCCCAGCGGTTGTGTTCACCACGCTAAAGCTTATCGTGTCTATCGTTGCAGGATCGATGCTTTCTGAGAAGGTGGCGATGATTGCTGCGTTGACTGCAGGGCCGGCTGTGGAGCCAGGGTACGTCGTCGCCGGGATGGTCACGGTTACGCTGGGCCTGGTCACGTCTGCCGATGTTCCTGGAGTGCCCGCGCCGCCGCCTCCCAGAATTGGATCGCCATTGCCACATCCAGTCGTTATAG
>CAYRNH010000016.1:0-14081 GCA_964425515.1 uncultured Thiotrichaceae bacterium
AAGCACTTTTCTTATTCAACGCACCCGTGTCGCGTGGTGGCAAACCAGTATGCTGGGTCAGTATTTTTTTGCCGTTACGCCGTTTTGAATCAGTGGCAGCTGAGTTTTTTCTACGAGGCGAACGGTATTCTTTGGTTTGTGGCTGTGTTTTTGGAATCAGGTGTTTCTCGCCATCACCTATCAGATCGGCTCGTCCCATGCGCATCAATGCTTCACGCAACAGCGGCCAGTGTTTTGGATCGTGATAACGCAAAAAAGCCTTGTGCAGTTTACGCTGCTCCGGATCTTTGACACTTTCTACCGATTCACTTTTATACGTGACCTTGCGCAGCGGATTTTTGCCGGTGTGATACATTGCAGTCGCAGTCGCCATCGGTGACGGATAAAACGCCTGCACCTGATCAGCACGAAAACCATTGCGCTTTAACCACAACGCCAGATTCATCATGTCTTCATCGGTCGTACCCGGATGCGCCGCAATGAAGTATGGGATCAGATATTGTTTTTTATCGGCCTCTTTCGAATATTTTTCAAACATCTGTTTGAATTCATCGTAGGCCCCCATGCCCGGCTTCATCATTTTGGATAACACTCCGTCTTCGGAATGCTCTGGCGCTATTTTCAGATAACCGCCAACATGGTGCGTGACCAGTTCTTTAACATATTCCGGATCACGCACCGCAAGGTCATAACGCAGCCCTGAAGCGATCAGTACTTTTTTCACCCCTGGCAAGTTACGTGCTTCACGATACAGTTCGGTAAGCGCGGAATGGTCAGTATTTAAATTGGGACAAATACCGGGATAGACACAGCTGGGTTTACGACAGGCCGCTTCGATCTCAGTGCTTTTGCAGGCAATGCGATACATGTTCGCGGTGGGACCACCAAGATCTGATATCACGCCGGTAAAACCGGGGACGGTGTCACGAATCTGTTCGATCTCATGAAGTATCGATTCTTTCGATCGGTTCTGTATGATCCGTCCTTCGTGTTCGGTGATGGAACAAAACGTGCAGCCACCAAAACAGCCGCGCATAATATTCACCGAAAACCGAATCATGTCATAGGCTGGAATTTTTTTATCTTTATATTGTGGATGTGGTATGCGCGCGAACGGCATCGCGAACACATAATCCATTTCTTCAGTCGTCAATGGAATCGGTGGTGGATTGAACCAGACATCAAGATCGCCGTGTTTTTGCACCAGGGCGCGCGCATTGCCCGGATTGGTTTCCAGATGCAATACACGATTCGCGTGTGCGTACAGGGCGGCATCGTTAACCACTTTTTCGTACGAAGGTAGACGGATCACGCTGCAACTACGTTTCAGCTTAGGTGATTTGAGTTCGACCACCACTTCGCCCTGCTCGTTATACTGCGCACCATAAAACGCATTGTTACGGCGCTCGACTTCGCATTCATCCATGTCCTGAGTATTAATATAAGGATTCACAATGCGATCGATCTGGCCCGGACGATCAATCCGCGTGGAATCGATTTCCATCCAGCCTTCTGGCGTGTCACGACGCACAAAAGCGGTACCGCGTATGTCGGTCATGGTTTCGACTGTTTCACCACGTGCAAAGCGATGCGCGACTTCAACCACCGCGCGCTCCGCATTTCCGTAAAGCAGAATATCGGCAGTGGCATCAATCAAAATCGAACGTCTGACCTTGTCCTGCCAGTAATCATAATGTGCGATACGGCGTAGCGAGGCTTCGATACCACCAAGCACCACCGGCACATCCGGCCAGGCTTCTTTGCAGCGTTGAGAATACACCAGCGAACAGCGATCCGGACGTTTGCCACCGATACCGCCTGGGGTATAGGCATCATCGGAACGCGGTTTGCGATCGGCGGTATAGCGGTTGATCATCGAGTCCATATTGCCGGCCGCGACACCGAAGAACAGATTCGGCTTGCCGAGCACTTCAAACGCTTCCCTGGAATGCCAGTCAGGCTGCGCGATGATGCCGACACGAAAACCCTGGTTCTCCAGCAGACGACCGATGATCGCCATGCCAAAAGACGGATGATCGACATAGGCATCGCCGGTGACAATAATGATGTCACAGGAATCCCAGCCGAGCACGTCCATTTCGGCACGAGACATCGGCAGAAAAGGCGCAGCACCAAAGCATTCGGCCCAGTATTTCGGGTGATCGAATAAAGCGGTTCTGGCAACGGGGGCTGGTATAGCTGACATAGAGTAATCCGCGGTTAAGGCGGCATTATATCAGTTTAGGGAAAAGCGTTCTGCGGTCTTATAGAGGCTGAGATTAACCGTGGCCGAAGCTATAAAACAGCAAATAAGTGTATTTTGCGTCCTTTGCGTATTTCGCGGCTTGTATTAAGTTTTTTCCTGTCTAAAACGAAAGCTTTTTTGCCGCGAAATACGCAAAACACGCGAATCAAACAACACCTATATGTAGCAGCGTTATTACACTGGAACACTGGCCGAAAACTACGCGGTTAAGGTAAGCAGGCTGGTGCTTGTGTTTTTACTTCGCGTACTTTGCGTATTTCGCGGCAAAAGTTTTGTCATCTGGAAGCTAGCGCAAGGGTGTCAGGATAGCAAAAATTAGCGTTTATTAGCGTTCATTTGCGGACTAATGTTTACAGCTAGTGTTTAAAAAATGATACCGGCACCTGCTTGCCGTATTCCTGATCGAACACCAGTTCAATCGTGACATCACCTTCATTGTCTTCGAGCTTGACCTGTTTCAGCTCTGGCAGGCGTGTAGCAAGATAGCTGCACAGCGCACTGCACATGGCCTCGTCTTCATTTTTAATAGCATGATAGAGATTGGCCGCTACAAACTGCGCGCGCTGGTTTTCGTCGGGCCCGGTAATTATATCCTCGCCGATCTCCACGCCTGCCGCCATCTTGCTATCCATTTTGTCCAGATAAGTCAGCTGGTATTCACTCAGCGGTTTTTCTCGGTCGTATTCAAGTTGTGCAATTCCATTTAACAGAACCGCCATTAGATCACTCATGATTAAATCTCTCGCATGTAAACGGTTTGAGGCGCGGATTGCATCAGCAACACATGATGCCTGTTCAGTACAATGGATGGGGCTAGTGCATATTATTGTGATTTTCGATCTGCTGTGCCAGCTCACTGGCCAGCTGTTTGCCCAGCTCATATTCAGCGTCACTGAGTTCAACACCAATCACATTTCGCAGCGCTTCCGCATCACGATCACCCTGCATCACTGCCAGTGTGAGCCAGGCGTAGGAGAGTGAATGATCGAGCGCAACGCCTCGACCCTCTGCACAGATCAGCCCCATGGCGTATTGTGCGTGAGGATTGCCGTTCATAGCTTCGGCGCGCACGGTCTGAGCGACCGCAGGGTCATTGCGCAGCAAAATTAAATCACCCAGAAAGTCGGTTCGGTGTGACATGTTCAGAACATCAAATGAAATAAGAAAACGCTAATATAACAGATCCGGGGTGAAAAATAACCGGGCCAGCAGGACTACCAGCTGATATACGAATAGCCCTGTTCCTGCAATAGCATCAGATCGACCGCACCTATCTGCACCACCGTAGCTGAGTCGACCAGGTCTTTTTCTGTCCACCCCAAAGATTTCATGGTATTTCCACAGGCATGAAAACTAACGCCATACATCGACAAGGATTGAACCCGCTGCTGCTGAATTTTCGCAATCGGCCGCGTTGGATGCTTGCCAAGTAGCTGTATCCCAGGACCAAACGCGGTGACAACGATCTCGATATCATCGCCATATTTACGTATCATTTCGCCGACCGAAAACATGATATGACCAATGTATTCATCATCGGCTTTATTGCACTGGTATACCAGCTTGTGCGCGCTGGCATCACCCATATGGGTATCGGTATGTTGTGCCTGTGCACCCTTTACAAACAGGCCCATGCCGGAAAGACCGACCATGGACAAAAGAGAACGTCTGGTTTTATTAGGGGATGACATTTGTATTACCTCCGGTGACGGTGAATATTACGACATTTACACGTCGTAATGTATCCCTGTCACAGTAGGGCATCTACCGATTTTAAATGAAGCGCTAAATATTGTTGTCTGTACGATTGCGAAGCGTGATGACCTGGTATTCGCGATGATTAAATATAGCGGTACGTGCCTGCACGTAGGTATCTTCAGTCAGGATACCCGCATCGCGCAGGCGGCGTAATTCGCGCATTTCGCCCACCAGCATTTGCTGAATGTCCTTGTCCTGCCAGCCAGTATAAATACCGCTACGAATATCGCGCACAAAAGCATCAAATGAAGCCTTGTCAGGTTTGTTGACATCAAGCTCTATCAAGGGGACGTTGGAGAGGTAGCTGTTAAATACCAGTTTGTGCTCATTGCAATAAAAAAACAGGCACAATGAAATGACGGTTAGCGTGCTCATGAGAATGGCGGCTGAATCAACGTGCTCGATTGGTAGCTGAGTAAAATACGCGATATAAAACAGTACCGCTGCCCAGATAGCAGTCGCCAGCGCACTGCTCACCCATTTCCATGCGACCGTTTGCACGATTTCAGGCTTAGGGTCCAGCCAGGCCAGATTGACGCGGTAGTTCGTGTCCGTCTTGTCACGATAACGTTTTACCGACTGGAACAGATAGTGGCAACGATAAATTTCATACTTGTGAAAACTGCCTTTGAGCCAGTTTTGCTGAACAAATTCGGGACTGAGCTGACCCGGGTCGAGCTGGTGGTCAAAGTCTTCATAGTTCTCAGGTGACATGACAATCTGCTCTGTCGGACTGCCAATTTCGATAACATTGTCGCGACGAATAATACTGTCGATCATGGACGCCCTGGTTGCATACTTGTCCATATTGACCCCACCTTGTGATTTGCTGCCGAGCTACTCTATGTAGGACAGAATGTAATAATTTGCCAATGAACGGTAAATTTCAAAGCAGCCATCGACTTACACCGCAACACAGCAAATAGCTGTATAGTGTGCTCACTCGCGAATATTCAATCAGTCATTAACTAAAGTATCAATAAGTTATGAAGTATTATTAATCTAATATATTACATAAAAAACAAAGCCAGGGCACAAGGCGCACCATAAATGCAGCCATAAAGACTTGATTTAGTGCGAATGAGCAGGTAAACATAGTCCCAGAAAAATAAACGAAAGACCCAGCGCGGTGTACTTTCAGGATAAATGAACAAACTACGGGAGAGTCCCATGAATTCTGTAAGCCATGAGCCGCTGCATGAACGTCGTGCGCGTACACGCAAAGAAATCAAACAGCTAATATCCGAACGCAATAATGTGCTGTCGCAGTACTACAACCTGGTCAGCCAGGTGGATCAGACACAGGCCGAGCTTGAGGCCGAGGCCGAGTCCATCGTCGAACTGCTACAGGAATTCTGCCAGGACATGGTCGACTATCTGGCCACCGGACATTTTGAAATCTACCGCCGTATAGAAGACGGCGACGAACGTCGTAACGAAATCGTAGAGCTAGCAGCGCAGCTATTCCCGCGTATCGCACAAACCACAGAAATTGCAGTGTGCTTTAACGACCTCTACGATGCTTCAAATAACTTCGACCCCAAACTGCTGCATAAACTACCCGAACAACTGGCTAAACTGGGCGAAGAACTGGCGACCCGCATTGATCTCGAAGACCAGTTCATCAATACCCTGCTCTCAGCCCCAGCTATAAAACCATCCACTAACGAAAGCCTCAGCGCGTAAGCTGATCCCATTTATACTGAACTGCGTTGCGGCTGATGCACCAGCAGCGATGTGCCGGGCGACGCTTAAAATCTTCGCTGGTGGTCTGCGAAGTAATATCAACAATAGCGAAATCAGCCAGCGCCTGTGTATCCAGCTTAAAGCTGCGGGCATTGGTTGAAAATATCAGCACGCCCTCCTCATCCAGCAGACGCATGGCGTGTTCGATTAGCTCGACCTGATCACGCGCAACATCAAAGGTCTGCTGCATTTTTTTCGAATTGGAAAACGTCGGCGGATCGAGAAATATCAACTGGAAACGGCGCCCGGCCTTCCAGGCATCCCATAGCCACTGTATGCAGTCGGCACGTTCAAACACATGCCGCCCGCCACTAAAACCGTTCAACGCCATATTGTCCTGCGCCCAGTCAAGATAGGTGTTGGACATATCCACCGTGGTGGTACTGGCCGCACCACCCGCAGCAGCATACACGCTCGCGGTACCAGTATAGGCAAACAGATTAAGAAAATGTTTGTTCTCAGCAAGCTTGCGTATTATCTGACGTGTCATACGATGATCAAGAAACAGACCGGTATCGAGATAGTCGTGCAGATTAATGACAAACTTGAGTCCATGTTCATCGACAATGCGCGTTCGTCCGGTTTCATCCTGCCGCAAATACTGTTCGCTGCCACTTTGTTTCTGCCGCGTCTTGAGCACAATCGCCTGCGGTGAAAGATCGAGCACCTCGGCAATAATATCCACCGCTTCGTGCAGACGTTGTTGTGCCTTGAAGCTGTCAATCTCGGCAGGTGCTTTGTATTCCTGCACATGCGCCTGCTTGCCATAGACATCGATCGCCATTGCGTACTGCGGCAGATCTGCATCATATAATCGATAGCAGCTTATGTTCTGACGACGCGCCCACTTGCCCAGATGCTTCAGGTTTTTACGTAACCTGTTTTCAAACATTGTGGCATTTTCGCTTTTGGGTTTTGGCTCAGCGGCCTCGGTATTCTTTTCTGCTGTTTGAGCACTGTCACCTGTAGCCACTGCTTCGTGTAGATGATATTGATATAGCGTGCATTTGAGTGCTCCATTGTAGAGCGTGTTTTTGTGATGCGCGCGCAATCCGATGGTTTTGGCCAGCTCGCTTTCCGCAGTAAATATAGCTGCGGTCCAGCCAGCAAACTGATGCTTGAGCATGTGACCAAGACGGTAATAAAGCGACTTGAGTTCGCGGGTATCACCAAGGCGTTTACCATACGGCGGATTACTGACTAACAGCCCCTTAGCTGAGGGCAGTGTCGGCAATTGTTGCAAGGAGTCCAGCGCATACAATTGAATGTGTTGTGAAAATCCGGCCACAGCAATATTTTTTTCTGCCAGAGCAACAGTCGCTGCAGAAATATCACAACCACTGATTGATGGCAGTGACTCCAGCGGTTTTTCAGCCGCGCGCGCCTGTTCAACAATAGAATCCCATAACTCAGGTTGATGCTGCTTCCAGCCGTTAAACCCGAAATAGCTACGCAGCACACCCGGTGCTCGATTGATTGCGATATACGCAGCTTCAATCAGCAAGGTCGCCGAACCACACATAGGATCAAATAACGCCAGCTGATCGGCTGCGAACGCTGGCCATTTGCAACGTAACAATATCGCAGCAGCCAGATTTTCTTTCAAAGGCGCTTCGCCACCGCGTTGCCGATAACCACGCATATGCAACGGCTGACCGGACAGATCCAGATAAATTACGGCCTGCTGTTTTCCCAGATAGGCATTGATACGAATATCCGGTGTGTCACGCTCGATATCCGGGCGGATATCATGCTTTTCCATAAACTGATCAATCACTGCATCCTTGATGCGAAGCGTCGCAAAATGACTATTGTTCATTTCAGGGTGCGAACTAAAACAGTCGATCGCAAAACTGCTATGCACATCGATATGCTGCGACCAGTCTATGCTTTGTACCGCTGTGTACAGGTCATCATAATCATCAGCATCAAAGGCATGCAGCCGCAGCAACACCCTGCTCGCTACGCGTGACCACAAACAGAGGCGATAGGCCTGTTCGATATCGCCTTCAAACTCAATTCCGCCCACTGACTGTTTCAATTCAGTGATACCTGCTGCCGCACATTCCTGAGCAAGCAGGTCTTCGACACCTTTAGGACAGGTTACAAAATAATTTTTCCAGGTGTTCATATGAATGAGGCTTTTATATTGATAGACAGGTGCGGCAGTTTATTAACCGAGCATTGATTAGGCGTGCACTGATTATTTAAGCAAGGCACGAACATGTTCCAGATCTTGTTCGGTATCAACACCGTGCTCCGGCACTTCGATGGCTACAGCCATATGAATTTTGTACCCGTTCCAGAGCAGACGAAGCTGTTCGAGTTTCTCAATCGCTTCAAGCTCACACTCAGGTAATTTTGAGTAGTTGCGCAGCAGCTCAGCACGATAAGCATAGATACCTACATGCCAGTGATGACTCACCGATACACTGTGTTCAGGATCACGAATATAGGGAATCACTGCGCGACTGAAATACAGGGCGAAACCGTTTTTATCAACCACGACTTTCACCATATTGGGATTACTGATCGACTGTGTATCGGCAAACGCTGTCATCAGGCTGGCGCAGGCCGCTTCTGGATGAGCCATCAGGTTTTCAGCAACCTGAGTAATAATGTGTGGCGGAATCATGGGCTCATCACCCTGCACATTTACTATCACACAGTCATCGGACCAGTTCCGCTGATCCACCACTTCGCCCAGACGCTCGGTGCCAGACACATGGTCTGTGCGTGTCATGCAGACGGGGGCTGAAAATTTTTCTGCTGCCGCAGCAATAGCCTCGCTGTCGGTCGCGATAATTACTTCGCTGGCAGGCGTCAGCAATGCACGCTCGTACACATGCTGGATCATTGGCTTGCCGTGTATGTCCAGCAAGGCTTTACCCGGCAGTCGGCTCGACGCATAACGCGCCGGAATTACAATTTTAAAATCACCAGGCATGGTTCAGCATCTGTTGTGTTCGGTTTTGATAATCGGATTTGATAATAAATCACTCAGCTTGTTTAGCAGGTTTTACTGTGGTTTCAGCATCCAGTGCACGCGCATCCATTTCCATAAGCATGGGTATACCTTTATGTATCGGAAATGCCAGACGATCCTGAAGGCAAACCAGTTCATTCTGTTTGCGCCAATACTCAAGCTTTCCATGACAAAGTGGGCACGCGAGCAGTTCTAGCGTTTTTTTATTCATTTTTTGCAAAGCCGCTCGACCGCGCTGCTAAAGTCTTCGATCAGCCGGGGCGATAAATTTGCGACCACGGGCACTGACCAGAGTGTGCTCAGCTTAAAGTGTGTACATTTAACAGCGTCTTTCTCGGTCATCAGCACCGGCAATGCATCGTCATAACTTAAGTCATTCAATGTATACATATGATGGTCTGAAAATTCATGCGTTATTATTTCCAGCCCTTCATTTTTGAGCTGATCGAAAAAACGTTCCGGATTTCCAATCCCTGCCACAGCATGTACCTTATGCCCGGAAAATGATTTCAGGTCAGTCGTCTCACCGGTTGCGATATTGACTACGGTCAGAAATTTCAGGTCAAAACTGTGCGCAGCATCTATCTTGCCGTTATAGACCACAAAATCAACACTATCGAGTCGCGCTGGCGGTTCACGCAGCGGGCCAGCGGGCAAACAGAACCCATTACCGTGTAATCGTGATGCATCGACCACTGCGATTTCTATATCACGATGCAAGGCATAATGTTGCAAACCATCATCAGACAGGATGATATTGCAATCATGGTTCTTCAACAGCAACTTCGCTGCGGCTGGGCGGCGACTTCCGACCGCCACCGGACAGCCCGTGCGTTGCGCAATCAGCAGTGGTTCATCACCCACCTGGCTTGCACTACTGTGCGCAGTGATCAGAGCCTCGCCTTTCAGCTCAACCCCATAACCTCGACTCACCACGCCGGGACGACAACCCGCGGTTTTCAGCAATTCACACAACGCGATCAATAACGGTGTCTTGCCGGTACCACCAACGCTGATGTTACCCACCACAATCACCGGTACAGGTAACTCTGTGCTGGCGATAATGCCCGAGCGATACAGGTATCTGCGAATCAACGCTATCAGCCGGAACAACCATGACAATGGCAGCAATGCCCAGGCAACAAGATTCTGGCTATACCAGTAGTGATCGAGAGATTTCATCGTGTAGCGCTCATCCTGGCCGCACTCAATTACACATCCGTTTCCAGCTGACCATCATGAAATTGCAGGCGGTACAGCGCTGCATACTGTTTATCCAGTGCCAGCAACTCAGCGTGACTGCCAGATTCAACGATACGCCCCTGGTCCATCACAATAATGCGGTCGGCATTTTCAATGGTGGAAAGCCGATGCGCGATCACCAGCGTGGTACGATTTTTCATCAGTGTTTCTAGCGAAGCCTGAATATATTTCTCGGATTCTGTATCGAGTGCCGAGGTGGCTTCATCAAGAATCAATACCGGCGCATCTTTTAACAAGGCGCGCGCAATAGCGATACGCTGGCGCTGACCGCCAGATAGCATAACACCACGCTCACCAACCACGGCATCAAGTCCGCCCTGCATATTCCCAATAAATTCGAGCGCGTGTGCAGATCGCGCGGCATGCTCTACCTGCTCACGACTGACATCTTCGAGCGCGCCATAAGCAATGTTGTGAAGCACGGTGTCATTAAACAAAACCACGTCCTGACCCACATAAGAAATATGGCGGCGTAAGTTTTCGAGTTCATAATCGTGTATATCGTGGCCATCGAGCAGAATGCGACCCTGACCAACATCGTAGAAACGCGGCAGCAGATTCAATAGTGTCGACTTACCGCTGCCCGAGCGCCCGACGAATGCGATCGTCTGCCCTGCTTCGATCTCAAGATCAATATCGTCCAGTGCATTTCGTTCGGTATCCTTATAACGGAAACTGACATGATCGAAACGGATCACGCCTTGAACACGTGCGCTGGTATAGCTGCCGGTGTCTTTTTCAGGTTCCATATCAATCAGCTGAAAAATACTGTCTGCGGCCGCAATACCTTTTTGCAGCTCCACGTTCACCGTGGTCAACTGTCGAATGGGCGGAAACAGCATGAACATGGCAATCATGAACGATGTGAATGTTCCCACTGAAATCGCAGCAGGCGCACCATTGCCTGCAACCGTCAATGAATTCAGCACATCAGTATGTGTTGCAATATAGATAATACTGGCCAGTGCTATCGCTATAATGAGCTGGATGACCGACGTACTCAGCGCCGAAGTCACGCTCATTCTGAGGTTTTGTCTTCGATTCTGCGAATTCACTGCCTCAAATTGCTGCATTTCATAATCGCGGCCGCCGAATATTTTTACCACCAGATGCGCCTTGATGGATTCCTCAATCACGCGCGAGACGGTGCCCACGCTGCCCTGAATGCGCGTGCTCAGTTTACGGAATCGTTTTGAAACAAACACCACAAGCGCTGCAATAAACGGTCCGATAATGACAAAGGTGAGCGTCAGCGTGGCATTGAGATAAAACATCCAGCAGAGCAGTCCTATCGTTGTCAGGGTATCGCGCACCAGCACAGTTATTGCTGAAGTTGATGCCGTTGCCACCTGTTCAACATTGTAGGCAAATTTTGAAATCACTTCACCGGTGGTACTTTTGTCGTAAAAGTTTTTCGGCAATGACACCAGTCGATGAAACATTTCGCTGCGCAGTTCATAAATGATGGTGCGACCAACCCAGCTCATGCCATACATAGCACCAAACAGCGCTACCGCACGCACCAGATAGATACCAATCAACGCCAGCGGAACCATGCGAATTGTTTCTGGATCACGCTGAACAAAACTGCCATCCATTAATGGCTTCATCAGCGCTGCAAACGATGTAGACGTTGCGGCAACGACCGCCATGGAAACGACTGAAACAATAAACACTTTCCAGTATTTGACCGCATGCTTGAGCAATCTCTGGTAAATCTCTTTACCAGTATTCTGTGATTCTTCCTCCGCCATGTTATTTGCTTTCCACTGTGGCAATCGAAATCCGCACCAGACCGAGTTGCGCGGCCGCATCCATTGCGCGAACCACTGCATAATGTGGTGTATTGGCGTCTGCGCGCAATAGAACAGTCATATCCTTGCGATCACCCACGGTCTGTTTAATCGCCGCTTTAAGCGTTTCCAGTGATGTGTTTACCACCTGACGCTGATTGACAAAAAATTTACCCTTGGCGTCTATCGTAATCACCAATGGCGCTCCTGTGTGCTGTTGTGCCTTATTACTCGCTTCCGGCAATTTCACTTTTAAATTGGCATAGCGATCAAACGAAGTGGACACCATGAAAAATATAAGCAACAAAAAAACAACATCAATCAACGGTGTGAGATTGACGTCAACATCATCATCTTTTTTACGATCGGGTCGAAAATTCATTTGTGTAAACTCAGACCTTGCCTTCGCGGTGTAGCACATCCACCATCTTGACAGCTTCGCGCTCCATCTCAACCACGATGGAATCGACGCGACGACGGAAATAACGATAAAACACCAGACTTGGAATCGCGGTCAACAACCCGGCTGCGGTGGTAATCATCGCCACCGAAATTCCGCCGGCAAGCGCGCCCGGGTTGCCAACACCGTGGGTGGTGATAGCATTAAATACACTGATCATACCCAGCACCGTACCCAGCAAACCCAGCAAGGGTGAAACCGCTGCTATCGTACCCAGGGTGTCAAGAAACCGTTCCAGCTCATGCACCACTTCGCGACCCCGTTCTTCGATGCTTTCCTTGATTCGGTCCCGACCTTCTCCGCGACACTGCAAACCTGCGACCAGGATTCGACCCAGTGCTGATTCCTTGCCCAGCGCTTCCATATCGGTCTTTTTGAATTGACCTTTTTTGACCCGATTCCAGACATCGGCCACCAGATGTTTGGGCAACACCTTATCTCGACGCAGGCTCCAGAAGCGTTCTGCAACAATGGCAACGGATATGATAGAACAGAGAATGATAGGCAGCATCAGCCAGCCGCCGGATTTCACCACTTCAAACACATTCTCACCTTTATGATTATCGTTATTAGGAGGCAACACATAAAACTTTGCCAATGATACTGTATTTACGCACGGTATCGAAGCAGGACCGTCTATTCGTGCATATCAATTAGCAAATGGTTCCAGTAATGGTGCTGATCCCGCCGATAGCGACGCGTTAAGCTAATCCCGTGCTGCTTTGAAAACAGCAGGCCCAGGGTGCCCTCACGACCGGAAATCAAGGGCTCCACGCCTGCGCGGCGATAACGCTCGACAATTTTCGCCGCTGGCAGTCGAAAACGATTGCGATAACCTGCTGAGATCAGCGCGAACTGCGGCCCGACTGCGGTGATAAACGCAGCTGTCGATGAGGTTTTACTTCCATGATGCGCCACCACCAGCACCGCTGCGGCAAGCTTCTGGCGCTCTTCAGCGATCAGCTCGTGCTCTACACTGTGTTCGATATCACCGGTGAGCAGTGCCGCACCCGCTGCATTGCTCACCCGCAGCACACAGGAATGATTATTGCGACGCGCGGGCTCCCCTGCCTCCAGGCGTCCGCTGACCGGGTGCAGAAATTCGAAATCGACCCCATCCCAGCGCCAGCCTGGTCCGCGCGCACAAAACGTTTTTGAAACTGCGGACAAGCTTTGAATATCGCGGCCGACCAGTTTTGCCCCGGGAAAACTTTGCAGAATCGAGGCCGCACCACCGATATGATCATTATCACCGTGGCTCACCACCAGGGTGTCGAGCCGATGCACGCCCAGCTGACGCAAAAATGGCACCACCACGGCGCTGCCCGCGTCGAGACGATCGCCAAACTTCGCACCGGTGTCATAGACCAGAGCATGACCGTGGGTGCGTATCACGACCGATAAACCCTGGCCCACATCCAGCATAGACAGCTGGAAATCGCCCTCCGCCGGGGGCCTCGGCGTGAGCAGCAACATCGGCAATAACAACAGCACCGCTGCCGCGCGCAGAGCATGATCAGGTATCCAGCGGCGCGGCGCCAGCAGGCAAGCGATGCCAAGCATCGCCAGCAACACGCTCCACAATGCTGGCTGCGGCCTCACCCAGGCCGCATAGTGCCAGCTGGCGAGATGCGCCATCAGCGGCCAGATCAGCTGCATCAGGCCGGCTGCCAGTGACAGCAAACCGGCACTGGCCCAGCTCCACAACGGCATCAGCAGCACACCCAGCAACACCGGCGGCACCACCAGCAAACTGACAAAAGGCACCATGATGAGATTCGCCAGCGGCGCGACCAGCGAGCTTCGCTG
>CAYRNH010000016.1:14181-19129 GCA_964425515.1 uncultured Thiotrichaceae bacterium
AACAGCAAGAAAGGAAAACCAGAACCCGGGCGCCAGCACCGAGGCCGGTTGCCACAGCACTATTAAAAATAGCGCCAGTGCCAGCGCGTCAAATTGCCATTGATTGCGCCGTAGCAGAGCCGCCACCGCAAAACTGGCCAGCATGATCAGCGCCCGCTGGGTCGGGATCGACATACCTGCGAGCAAGGCATACAGCATTGCCATTACTAGACCAGCGATGACTCCCATATGTTGCGCCGGCAGTCGCAATAGTACTTTCACAGGCAACCACCGGGCGAGCAGCCGGCGCGTGAAAAAATAGGCAAACGCCGCGGCCAGGCCGATGTGTAAACCGGAAATCGCGACCAGATGATTGGTCCCGGTCAGCAGCAACTGCTGCCACTGGCCTGGCGAGATCGCGCTGCGCTCGCCCACCGCCAGCGCTTCGATCACGCCGCGCTGCGGGTTATCGGCCAGTGCTGTATCGATGCGTATCAAAATGCTTTGCCGGATTCGATCCAGTGACAGCAACGGCGCTCTGGCGAGCAGGTGATTGCTGCCCTTATCGCGCACATAGCCGGTCGCCGCGATGCCCTGCTGGTAGAGCCAGCGCTCATAATCAAAACCACCCGGATTATAAAAACCGTGCGGCGGTTTCAGGCGCAGGCGCAGCTGCCAGCGCTCACCTGCCCGCACCGTTTTGCCGTAATACCAGCTCAAACGCAGTTTCTGCGGCGGATGACTTAATGCTGGCAAAGAATGATCGATATCAAAGCCATCGACTGCCAGAACAAAGTGCTGCACCTGTTTGTTTTGCGTCGGAATACCGATCACCTGACCACTGACCAGCACATCTTTACCTGCCCAGGCCTCGGGCAGACGTTGCTGCAAATACAGATCGGCACGCCAGGACGACCAGAGCGCGCCAGCGAACACCAGACAGAGTAAAATGATCAGACGAACATAGCGACGCTGGACGATAAAACCGGTGAGCGCGGTCAGGGTCAAAGCCACCAGCCAGGCCTGGGTGTGCAATTCGGCCAGACCCTGCACCAGGCAGGCTCCAAGCAAAAAAGCGAGCGCCAGCGGAAATACACTCATAGCGACTGACTCGAAACATCCATGGTTCAGGCCTGCTCTAGATAACACGGTAAACAAGGTGAAACGGGTTTAAATCCTGATTAAACCGTGAAAGGTTTGCCAAGACTCAGCACAACAACGATAATCTACCCTCTTCAGCAATCGCACACAACGACCCGTCAGCATGCCGCGCAAGTTTTTCAAAAAGTACATGCCTGATCCGCATGATATTCGCAACAACAAAGCACTCAAAGTGTTCGGCACCTTGCTGCACGACCCTAATCTCTGGCATCTGAATCGACGCTCGGTAGCTACCGCCTTTGCGGTTGGGCTGTTTTTCGCCTGGTGGCCGGTACCGATGCAGATGGTGCTCGCAGCCGGTGGCGCCATTATATTTCGCGCCAACCTGCCGATTTCCTGTGGCCTGGTCTGGGTGACTAATCCAGTGACCATGCCGCCGATGTTCTATTTTGCTTATCGAGTGGGCGTCTGGATTGTTGGTGCACCCAAGCGCACCTTTCACTTCGAAGCCAGCACAAGCTGGCTATTGAGCGAACTGCATTTTATCTGGAAACCGTTTCTTACCGGTTGCTTAACCGTTGCAGTAGTCAGTTCTGTGCTCGGCTACATCAGTATTCAAATCGTGTGGCGTTATTCCATTATCCAGCGCCAGAATAAACGCCGTCTGCGCAAATCATCGTAAACAGGAAGTCCCGTGATCTGGAAACCCCATGCCACTGTCGCTGCCATTGTTGAACGCAATGGAAAATTTTTAATGGTCGAAGAAAAAGCCGATGGTCTGATTGTCTACAACCAGCCCGCCGGTCATCTTGATCCTGACGAAAGCATCATTGAGGCCGCAGTACGCGAAACCCGCGAAGAAACTGCATGGCAGTTTCATGCCGAAGCCATCGTGGGTATTTATTTATGGGATCAACCCAACACCAAACGCAGCTTTTTACGCTTTGCATTTTGTGGCACGGTCAGCGATCACGATGCAACACAGGATCTTGACACCGGTATTCTGCGTGCAGTCTGGCTAACACGTGAAGAACTGCTAGCCATGCCTGAAAAAATCCGTAGTCCCATGGTTATTAGTTGCATCGATGACTATCTTGCAGGCAAACGCTATCCGCTCGATATTCTGCGCGATGAACCCGGCACCATTTCCCAGTAACCGATGCCGCCTATCGTATCTGTGTGACTGTATCCAGTAAACAAAAAACAAAAATCATTGTCGGCATGTCCGGAGGCGTAGACTCGTCTGTAGCTGCGCTGCTGTTACTCGAACAGGGATATCAGGTCGAGGGTCTGTTCATGAAAAACTGGGAACAGGACGACGATACCGATTATTGTGCAGCGCAGCAGGACCTGGAAGATGCGGGCGCAGTCTGCAAAACACTGGGCATCAAATTACACAGTGTTAATTTTTCTGCCGAATACTGGAACCGGGTATTCACGCATTTTCTCGACGAATACAGTGCCGGACGCACGCCTAATCCAGATATTTTATGCAATAAAGAAATCAAGTTCCGTGCATTCCTGGATCATGCACTGACGCTTGGCGCTGACAAAATAGCCACCGGTCATTATTGCCGTAATCGCCTGCAGAATAATCGGTGGCAATTATTGCGCGGACTGGATACCAACAAGGACCAGTCATATTTTCTATATGCGCTGGATCAACAACAAATCGCGCATGCACTGTTTCCAGTAGGCGAACACGACAAAACAGAAATCCGCCGGCTGGCAAAAATGAATAATCTTAGCACTCACGATAAAAAAGATAGTACTGGAATCTGTTTTATTGGCGAACGTCGCTTCGATAATTTTCTACAACAATATTTACCAGCACAACCTGGAAACATTATCAGCACAGCAGGTGAAATTCTGGGGACCCATAATGGGCTAATGTATTACACGTATGGTCAACGAAAAGGACTCGGTATCGGCGGCATGAAAGACAGCGATGAAACACCCTGGTACGTTTCAGGCAAGAACCTGGAAAGCAATGAGCTCATCGTGGTACAGGGTCAGGATGATCCGCACCTCTATCACCAAATACTGGAATGCTCGCAATGTCACTGGATAGCCGGTGGCTCACCGGACACGCACAGCCTGACAGCAAAAATCCGTTACCGCCAGGCCGATCAGGAATGCGAAATCAACGCGCTTGACAATCAAAAGCTGCGTGTCACTTTCAAACAGCCACAGCGCGCGATCACACCCGGTCAATCCATTGTGTTTTATCAGGATGAGGTTTGTCTCGGCGGCGCTATCATTGAAACCATGTACAACCAGGAAAACCCACTTTGAAATATACTATTCGTGACCGTTGCATTGCTTTGGCCGGTGTATTTCAGGCCTGCGCACTGGTGCAGCAGATTGCTACACGTGGCACTGCCAATAGCGCAGTGATAGAAGTCAGTCTCGAAACCCTGTTTCGTTTTGATGCCAGTACTACCGAAGAGGTCTATGGCAGCCTGGCGGGTGTCACCACCGGATTGCGCACCCTCAGAGAACAACTGACATCAAACCGGAGCAATCGTGATGCTGAAATTACACGATATGCCGTTTCCCTGTTAGTGCTGGAACGCGGACTCAGCAGAAACAGAGAAATGCTGGACACCGTCACCTCGCGTCTCAAAGAAACAGAGAACACGCTGGAATATTTCAGTCTGAGCCACGAAAACATTTTTGCCCGTCTCGGTGCCATCTACAAAGACACGATCAGTACGCTGGGGCCACGTGTCATCATCAGCGGCGAACAACCGTATCTTGGAAATGAACACAATGCCAGCAAAGTACGTGCATTGCTGCTGGCCGGAATCCGCTCAGCCGTGCTCTGGCGCCAATGTGGCGGTTCACGCTGGCAGATTCTGTTCGGACGTAAGCACTATATCGCCGCCTGTGACCGTCTACTGTCCGAAGCCTGAGACTCAGCACGGCGCGCCCACCGACCCAGCGCAGAAAAACAGTTTATCTCTGATAAACCCCTGTAGATTGAAATTCGTCGAGATCACCCAACATGTTGCGCACACTGGTCTACTATAGAGTAGTTAAAATGTTATAAACATATCAGTCGTGGCTAATATTTGTGGCGTTACACTATGAAAAGTATGGAAGTATTGAATCGCGGCATCACCATGTTAATCTTCTGCCTGGGCCTGGCACTTACCGGAGGAATCAGCATTGCAAACGCCTCCCAGACAGACCAGCTCTCATCGAATCTCTTCAATTTTCAGCTAAAGCTGGCCAAAAATGGCAATACGCAATCACAGACCAAGGTCGGTGAAATGCTCGAAGCCGGTAACGGTATTGGCAAAGACCTGAAACAGGCCAGGCACTGGTATCAACTGGCAGCAAAATCCGGCTACAAACCCGCCAGGGATCGCCTGAAATTTCTGGACATCAAAGCCCGCGGCTATAACCAGGCGAAAGACGGCGACTGGCTGAAAAGCATCAAGACCCAGGCAGCCGGACAGGATCGCGATTCCATGTTACTACTGGCACAAATGTACCGTCAGGGTATCGGTGTCAATAAAGACTTTGGCGCAGCAAAACAGCTTCTCAATGTGCTGAGCATTTCCGGAAATATGATTATCGATTTTGAAAACACACAGTTGAATGCCAATATCCTCGCCGATAAAAAGCACCAGCAGGCGCTGGAAGCACAACGTGCTGCGCAAGCACAACAACGCATCGAAGCCGAACAACAGCAAAAAATTCAGGCGGCTGCTAAAGCAAAAGCAAATGCTGCTACCAAACAGGAAACGGAAGCAGAAAAGCGCAAGCGCTACGAAGCTGCCATGAAAAAGCTTAAAGAACAACAGCAGCTACTCGAACAGCAGCAAAAGTGGGCTGAAGGACAAAAGCAGCAATAACCCTC
>CAYRNH010000017.1:0-16224 GCA_964425515.1 uncultured Thiotrichaceae bacterium
CCAAGCGCCATGACCACAATAACCAGTAACAACAGAAGTTTACGCATATTCAAATAAATTCCTTAATCTTGTCAGTGGGCGATGATAGGATATCCAGCACTTCGACACCACTCGCAAACATTATGTTCGGTTTCAAAAAACGCTCTCAGGAAGTTCCTGACAACGCCACTCAGACTACAGACGGGCCCGATCTTGCCAATAAGCTGAGCAAAACACGCCGCGGCTTCACTGACAACATGGCCGATTTTTTTCTCGGCAAAAAAGAAATCGATCAGGAGGCCCTGGACGAACTCGAAACCAGCCTGCTCAGTGCAGATGTAGGCATGGATGCAAGTACAACAATCATCACCAGTTTACAGAACAAACTCAGCCGCAAAGCCCTGTCGAGCCAACACGCCCTGAACATTGCTCTCGGCGATGTGATGACAGACATCCTTCGCCCCTGCGAGGTTCCACTGGATTTGCAAACACATGCAAAACCTTTTGTGATCCTGGTCGTCGGCATCAATGGCGCCGGCAAGACAACGACGATTGGCAAGCTGGCACATTACTACAAACAACAGGGGCATAGCGTCATGCTGGCCGCTGGCGACACCTTTCGCGCGGCCGCAGTGGAGCAGTTGCAAACCTGGGGTAAACGCAATGATGTCAGCGTGATTGCGCAGGGTGACGGCGCCGATCCCGCTTCGGTGATTTTTGACGCAGTGCAGTCTGCCACCGCCAGAAACATCGACATAGTCATCGCGGATACTGCTGGACGCTTACACACCCAGAGCAATCTGATGGACGAGCTGGAAAAAATCAAACGCGTGATGAAAAAAATCGATGCCGATGCACCGCACGAAGTTCTACTGGTGTTAGATGCCGGATTCGGCCAGAACGCTCTGCAACAGGCCGAACAGTTTCACAAAACGCTCGGTCTCACCGGCCTCGCCGTCACCAAGCTGGATGGTACTGCAAAAGGTGGTATCGTGTTCGCCATTGCCAGCAAACTGGGGCTGCCGATCCGCTTTATTGGTGTCGGCGAAGCTATCGGGGACCTCCGACCTTTTGTGGCAAAAGATTTTGTTGCAGCGCTCCTTTCAACGAACGAATAATTAACAATGAATAATGAACAATTAAAAGCTATAAAAACTGAAACACCCATTATTAATTATTCATTATTAACTATTAATTGCCTTTACCAGTGATTAACTTCGATAACGTCAACAAACGCTACCCCGGCGGCCACGAAGCACTGAGCAACCTCAGCTTTCGTGTACCCAAAGGCAAGATGGCTTTCATCACCGGCCATTCGGGTGCTGGCAAAAGCACCCTGCTGAAACTGCTGGCGATGATCGAGCGCCCGAGTCGCGGCCAGATTATTCTCGACGGGGTCAATCTCAACCACATCAGCAATCGCCGTGTTCCTTATATTCGGCGCAATATCGGTATCGTTTTCCAGAACCACCATCTGCTGTATGACCGCCCGGTGTTCGACAATGTTGCTATGCCACTGGTGATCCTGGGCTTTCGTCACAGAGAAATCAGCAAACGGGTACGCGCTGCGCTGGATCAGGTCGGACTGCTGAAAAAAGAAAAATCAGATCCGATTACGCTCTCCGGTGGTGAACAGCAACGCGTCGGCATCGCCCGTGCCATCGTTCACAAACCCGGCCTGTTGCTGGCTGACGAGCCCACCGGCAATCTGGACCCGGAGCTGTCGCTGGAAATCATGCGTCTGTTCGAGCGCTTTAATCAGGTCGGCACCACGGTGATGATCGCCAGCCACGCGCTCGAACTGATCGACGAACTCGGCGCACCCAAGATCAGCCTCAAGGACGGCTGCCTGGTGCACGATGACCTGGCACATCGAGGTGCCCGCTGATGGCACCGACCAGCCCACAAAATAGCCTGTTCACCGCCTATCTGGCACACCACCTGCGGGTTTTTATCGCCAGCCTGGGGCATCTCAGCCGGGCACCGATGGCCACCCTGATGACCAGCGCGGTGATCGCGATTGCTCTGGCTCTGCCCAGCGGCATGTTCGTGGTGCTGTCAAATGTCAGCGGCCTGAGCCATAGCTGGGACGGCTCAACCCAGATTTCGCTGTATCTGAAAAACTCGGTCAGCACAGATCAGGCGCAAAACATGGCCGACCGCCTGCGTCTAAATCACGATATCGATTCTGTCGATCTGGTCAACAAGGCCGACGGCCTGAAGCAGTTCACGGCCGCCTCGGGCTTCGGTGATGCACTAAAATATCTCGATGAAAATCCGCTGCCTAATGTGCTGATCGTTCAGCCTCACATTGACCCCACTCGACCCGATGCGGTCGATAAACTGCTGCGACAGCTGCAGGCCGAACCTCAGGTGGATATGGCTCAGCTCGATATGAAATGGGTGAAACGGCTCTATACCCTGCTCGAAGTGGCACAACGTGCGGTCTGGATCATCGGCGGCCTGCTGGCGCTGGCGGTGCTGCTGATCATCGGTAATACGATCCGTCTCGATATCGAAAACCGGCGTGCAGAAATCGAGGTCTCCAAGCTGATCGGTGCCTCCAACGCGTTTATTCGTCGGCCTTTTCTCTACACCGGGCTGTGGTACGGCCTGCTGGGCGGCGTATTCGCCTGGCTACTGACTTCAGCCTCGCTGGGGCTACTCGATGACCCGGTACAGCGCCTTTCAGGGCTGTACAACAGCGGTTTCAGCCTCAGCGGCCTGAGTTTCAGCCAGGTACTCAATCTGGTCGCAATGAGCTGTGTGCTCGGCCTGCTGGGTTCCTGGCTGGCAGTAAGTCGCCACCTCAGCGCAATCGAGCCAAGCTGACACCAATCAAGTTTTCTGTTAGAACTTTTAGCCTCATTAGCACTCCTACTGCATGAGTGCTAAAATAGGCACAGATAGAAATCAACGGAGGCTTCAATGACAAATGCACTAATACCTGTTCAGCAACAGCTTGCTGTCAGTGTTAACACTCTGGATAGCTATATACGCTACGCCAACAGCATTGCTGTGCTTGATGCCGATCAGGAAAAAGCGCTGGCCATCAGGCTTCAGCAGCATCATGATATCGAGGCTGCACAGCAATTAATCCTTTCCAACCTGCGTTTTGTAGTGAAAATTGCCCGCGGTTATATGGGCTATGGCCTGCAACTCGCTGACCTGATTCAGGAAGGCAATATCGGTCTGATGAAAGCGGTGAAGCGTTTTTCTCCCGATCATAACGTGCGCCTGATTTCTTACGCAGTGCACTGGATCAAGGCCGAAATTCACGAATATGTGCTGCGCAACTGGCGCATCGTCAAAGTGGCCACCACCAAGGCGCAGCGCAAACTGTTCTTCAAACTGCGCAGCAATAAGAAGCGTCTGGGCTGGTTCAACGCTGATGAAGTCAATCAGGTTGCTGCCGATCTCGGCGTTAAACCCGAGACCGTGATTGAAATGGAATCACGCCTCAGCGGCAGTGATGTGACTTTCGACATGTCACACGATGATGAAGACGATGCTTATGCCCCTGCGGCGTATCTCAGCAGCCAGAATGCCGGCCCTGCGGCCGAGCTGGAAGCGGATGATACCCAGTCACAGGATCTGGATACCATGACGCAGTCTCTGGCCGCGCTCGACGACCGCAGCCGTGACATTATTCAGCAACGCTGGCTGAGCGATGACAAAAGCACGCTGCACGAACTGGCTTCCAAGTACCAGATTTCTGCTGAACGTGTGCGCCAGCTGGAAAACAATGCGCTGAAAAAACTGCGCACCTCGTTCGCAGCCTGAAACAACCATATCTACGATTAAAAAAGCGGGCTTAAGCCCGCTTTTTTGTGCCTGAATCAGCAACTCATACCGCCACTGACACATCGCATACTGGTCGAACTATAGCGTGCGCCATTTAGAATCCAGTTCAGGAATAAATCATAATTCGCACGGTTGGAAGGATTACCAATCTCAAACCCGGTGATCAGACCACCGTAGTGATGATGATTCGATGGCTTTTGTAACACCAGGCTGTTCTCTGGATCATTGAAATCAATGCGCGTCAGCAGTTCCTGGTACATGGTGGTACCCGTTGCTGGCTGACTGCCAAATGTCCACCACATGGGGATGCCCGCAATGCCCGTACTCGCATGACAGCTTGTGCAATTGGCCTGCATCACAGGCTCGATATCATCCAGAAAAGTCAGGTCTTTCGGCGCAGGTGACATGCTGCTGTCAATCTTGATCGTGACCGTATCCTGCGCGCTTTTGCCGCTGGCTTTGTCACCGGCCACCAGGCGCAACACATAATCGCCATCCACCGGTGCTGTCAGTAGAGCGCGCGGTTTGTCACTATCGGTCAGCGTCGCAGTTCCGCCACCGGAGGGCGTTGAAATAATGCTCCAGCTATAGGTATCCACAAACCGGCTGTTGGAACCAAACGTGCGCGCAGGTGAAGTGGTGGTGATATCGGGGCCCGCATCCACGATGGGCGCACCGGGTTGATCGATATAGCCGGCACTATTGGTCTTGATCTGATTATCAGCGGCCAGCTTAGGATTGAGTTGCGCCGCCAGCAGCAGGGGCGAATTATTATTTCCCCAGAATGTTTCATAACCGCGTAACGACAAAGGCATTTCACCATAATCGAATACGTACTTTTTGATCAGCGAAGCATGACTGATAAATTTGTCGTAACTGCTGAAGTCGATATCCTTGCTACCATTCACCGCAAGATTGCTGCCCAGGCTGGTGCCGCGGCGCGAATGACAAACAAAACACTGTGGTTCGACCACGTCGGTGAACAACTTGTCCGAGCCCGCCGGTGGATCTCCGGTCACAGGATTCGGTCGCCAGGCCGGCGGTACATAATCAGCAACAAAAGTCGGGCTGTCGAAATAACCCGCTTTGCTCGGATCGTCGTACCAGCCTTCGGCCATTTCGCGCGCGAAATCACCACTCCATTCACCAGGGCCCGTGGTTGTGTTAAATATGGTCGAGATATCCACGCCCGGACCACCACAGTTCGCAGTATCTGACTGGGTTTCGCAATACTGGGCGCAAGCCGCCGGTATCGCTGCTGACGGCAGATTGGGATAGGTACAATAAACCGCCTCATTCACCTGTTTGATCAGCGGTTCCTCTTCAGCTTTGGTGTAGGGCGACTTGTCCCAGTATTCAAAACTGGGCACTTCCATCAACTGTAATTTTGCATTGACATCGCCATTGAGTCCGTTGCCCGAAGTGCCGTCGAGCGTATTGTCACGGAAAGTGCCGTCGGGGCGAAGCGGGCGCACGGTACCACCATGACAATAGACGCAGGCATTGGGCATGGTTTTATTGCCACGACCATCAAGATTGACCGTATTCAATCTGACTTCATGTGCGTAGTCAGTGGTAGTTTTGTCTGCATGAGAAGCATCGAAAGTGTAGAACTTGGCGAATTTTTTCGGGTTGTGATTGCTGGTCGCGCAGGCATTGCCCGAATCCCAGGCGCAAGGCTCGCCCGGTCCGTATGGATAAGTGCTGTATTCAATCGCATTCGAACCAAAATGATGCTGGCGGTCATTTTCTATCAAGGCATCCAGATTGATCGAACTGTATTCCAGCCCGGGGACGGTACGCACCTGAAAGTTTTCAACAAAAGCATAAAAACTGCCATCGGGTTCGGTCCAGACATGCACACCACGACCATAGCCCAGGTCTTTGGTATCACGGAACTTCGGCTCAATAACCCGGCCGGCATTTTTAGCGGCATCATAACCATTCATCGTCAACCAGTCGGCCAGCGTGGTCTTGGCGCTGGTCGGGTCAATCGCTGCATAGTAAGCCTTGCCGAACGCGTCCGAATCGATCCTCGAGCTATCTAGCTTGATCTCGGAATTAGTATTGGTACCCGGGGCGATATCATCATTTTCAGCGAACACCACACCGTTCGCGCTGAGCAAATACAGATAGGTATCAACGCTGGACTCAAGCTTGATATCAATACCACCCGCATCATAGATGGTGACTGGATATTGAGGGTTGTTCGATGACGCAGGATCCTGGCCACCGGAATTTGTCCAGCTGCCCGTGTAGGTCTGCACACTGCCATCATCGTGAGTAACTGTCAGCGTATAGTTACCGCTCTGGCCCGCACTGCTGGTCGCGGCGACGATGGTGTAATCACCCGAAGGCAGGGCCGCGACCTGATTAATAAATTGCGCAAACCGGTTGGGTTGATTAACCTTGATGCTTGTATCAGTCGCGAGCCCATCTTTTCGACTACAGGCACTGAGACCTGCTAGCAAAACGGCCAATGCCAGCACTAGCACACTAGATCGACAGATCGCGTAATACCCTTTCTGATAACTCATCCTGTCTCCATATACTGGCAAACCTGCCACACCAGCATGTCTTAAATTCAGGCATCTAGTTAACACAAGAATCAACGGCTTGGCAATAATGCTTGCACACAGCAAACCCAGCACTGTGAATCATTTCACTTTATGTACAAACTGTTAAATTTTCGGCTCCATTTTCACCTGCACTTCGCCAGATGTGACTGGCGATTTCTTCTCCACTTCTGCTTTCCAGGCGTGTCCGTAAATCACTTCATAACTTGCAGGCAGGCTGTCCGCTTCGCGATATTGCTCATAAGCATCGCGCAGACGTTGTAATGACTGCGCTGTGAGCAAACCACGGCGGTGCCCCTGCGCGGTTACATTGGCGCCAATAGCTCGCAGATCTGCCAGTAAACCGTCAACAGCGGAATATTGCAGGCGAATGATTTCTGCTTCCATCACCGGATCGGCAAAATGGGCGCGTACCAGTGCATCGCCAACATCGTGCATATCGATGAACTGATTCACATGCAGCGCTGCATCAACTACCTGCCAGCTATGACGCAGCTCTTTCAGGGTATCGGGCCCGAAACTGGTAAATACCAGCAAGCCACCGGGTTTCAGTACACGCATGAAATTTTGCAGCGCCGCATCCAGATCATTGCACCACTGCAAACTAAGACTGGAAAACACCAGGTCAAAGCTGTTATCAGCAAAGGGAAGCGCCTCGATATCTGCGCACACCTGCATACTAGGTCGCAACCAGCTGCTACGCGCGGCTGCTTTGCGCAACATTTGCTCAGAAATATCCAGCGCCACGACCTCAGCCTCACGATACAATTTTTGTAAGGGTTTAATCGCTTCGCCAGTGCCGGTGCCGGCATCAAGAATTCTGCGCGGCGTGAGTTTCACGTACTGCAACTTTTCCAGCAGGCGCTCGCAGACTTCATTTTGCAGCACGGCCGCCGCATCATAGGTGGTCGCAGCGCGATCAAAGGCACGCCGCACATGGCGAGGCTCTATGTATTGGGTGGTTTGATCAGACATTCACTGCGCTGTTTTTCTAAACAAAGGACGAGCGTATTCTACCGGCAAAATCGATCAGTTCCCGGCGAAAATTTTCCGGGTGCGAAATAAAAGGTGCGTGTCCGGCATCAGGCTCGATGCTGATCTCGATATTTGCATTAAGTATTTTCAAACTATCTGCCAGAGCAACAGGCACCAGGGTATCGCGGCCACCCAGATGCCAGTGCAATGGACATTCAAGCAGCGCCAGGTCCGGACGCAGATCACATTCCTGAAGTTGTTGCAGACCAGATTGCAGTGCCAGCATACTTGCCTGGCCGCGTACCTGCATCGCGCGTTGTAATTCTTTTAGCGTTGTTCGTGCGTGTTTGTCGCCGAGCACCTGCAAGGCCATAAAACGTCGCAGCGTGGCTTCGCTATCATCACTTAGCTCAGCAGCAAAGTTGCTGAACACACTAGCATCGACCGCCGCCGGCCAGTCGGGGCGACGTACAAAACAGGGATTGCTCGCCACCATAAATACACCCGCAACACGTTCAGGGTGTAGTCGCGCCAGTCTCAGCACGGGCAACCCTCCCATCGACCAGCCCACCCAGAGCGCAGGTCTCTGGCTAACCGCTGCAAGCAACTGAACCTGATCTGCCAGCCCTGTTGTGTTTACCTCTGCCATACCGCCATGACCGGGCAGATCGATGCAGACCACATCCAGCCAGTCCGGCAGTGATGCGGTCAGCGACTGCCAGACCGCACTGTTCATCGCCCAGCCGTGAACGAATACGCAGGTGATTTTTTGTCTTAGCACAGCGGGCATTTGCGGTTGTGCTGTTGTAAGCTTGCCACCTGTACCATTCTCGCCGGAAAAGTTTGTCTACGCATGGCCTTTGATCCTGTCATTCTGCTCTATCCGCTCGGCGGCTATTTGCTCGGCTCGGTTTCGACCGCAATCATTGTCTGCAAGCTAATGCGGTTGCCAGATCCACGTGCTGTGGGTTCGAACAATCCGGGCGCAACCAATGTGTTAAGGCACGGGGGTAAAAAGGCCGCCATTATCACGCTATTCGGTGACATGTTAAAAGGCCTGCTGGCGGTATTGCTCGCCGACCAGCTCACACACCAGCCTGAATACCTGGCACTGGCCGGGACAGGTGCTTTTCTTGGTCACTTATATCCGCTGTATTTTGGTTTTAAGGGCGGCAAGGGGGTAGCGACTTTTTATGGTGTACTACTCGGGTTTAACTGGCTCGCCGGCGTCGCTGCCTTGTGTGTCTGGCTGCTGGTCGCTTTTGTGAGCCGATATTCTTCTTTGTCAGCACTGCTGTCTGCGGCCAGCGCGCCTTTTTTTCTCTGGCTACTGGATGCAGACACTGCGCTGTTGATGGCCGCTATCCTGATGTCGGCGCTGCTGTACTGGCGCCACCGCAGTAATATGCAAAACCTGATTTCCGGCCGGGAAAATAAAATCGGCAAGAAAAAAGCCGTCTCAGAATAATCTCAAACTGTATTCGGTATCGGCGGTCGTAGTTCATCCATCGGCCAGCGTGCCCGCGCCGCAATCGATAGCGGCTGGGTTTCTCCAGCCAGCAAACGCAAACAACCCACGTGCGCGATCATCGCGCCATTATCTGTACAAAATTCGATGCGCGGATAGAACAGTTCAGCATCGTGGCGCGCCACCATGGTGGCCAGCTGCGTGCGCAGCTGCTGATTGGCGCCAACGCCACCGGCGATCACCAGTCGCTTACAATCCGAGGCCAGCAGTGCGCGTTCGCTTTTGATCACCAGAGTATCCACCACAGCTTCTTCAAATGCGCGGGCAACGTCAGCCAGTTGCTGCTGATAATCTTCCGCGCTGGTATCAAGACCCTGCAATGTAGTGAGCGCAAAGGTCTTGAGCCCGCTGAAACTGAAATCCAGCCCTGGGCGATCGGTCATCGGGCGCGGAAAACGATAGATACCAGCGCGGCCCTGCTCGGCCAGTTTCGCCAGCGCCGGTCCGCCGGGATAGCCCAGACCCATGATCTTGGCGGTTTTATCAAAGGCTTCACCGGCCGCATCATCCAGGCTCTGGCCCAGCAGCCGGTACTGGCCAACACCGCTGACCTCGACCAGCATGGTATGGCCGCCCGACACCAGCAGCGCGATAAACGGGAATGCGGGCGGATTCGCTTCCAGCATCGGCGCCAGCAGATGGCCTTCCATATGGTGCACTTCCAGTGCCGGGATGCCCAGCGACCAGGCCAGAGCACGGCCCAGTGCCGCACCCGACATCAGCGCGCCGATCAGTCCCGGCCCGGCAGTGTAGGCCACGCCATCGATCTGATTCAGCTGAAGGTCAGCCTGTTCCAGCGCCTGTTTGATCAGGGGAGACAGATAACGGATATGATCGCGCGAGGCCAGCTCCGGGACCACGCCGCCATATTCAGCATGCAGCTCTACCTGGCTGTGCAAAACATGGCCGAGCAGGCCATGCTCGCTGTCATAGAGTGCGATCCCGGTCTCGTCGCAGGAGGTTTCGATACCCAGAACTATCATAATTTTTGGAATTTCTTTGGCTGGATGGTGAAAAATGCCAAATTCAGGTTTTGGCTTTTAAAAATAATGCGATATACTACGTCGTTTCCCGCAGTCGTATGCGGATTTTTTGCGCCTGTACTTTTGCCCGGCAGAAAAATCTGACTGCGTTGACCGTCTTTGATGATATTACTGGAATATATATGCCTGCTGTCAAGATTAAAGAAAACGAGCCCTTTGACGTAGCCCTGCGCCGCTTCAAGCGTTCCTGTGAAAAAGCTGGTGTGATGACTGAAGTGCGTCGTCGTGAAGCTTATGAAAAACCCACCACAGAACGTAAACGCAAAGCTGCTGCTGCTGTTAAACGCCATCTGAAAAAGCTGTCGAAAGATCGCGGCCGTTTCGCTCGCTCGCCCCACCAGAACAGACGATAATCCCCTGCCATGACTAGCGCCCTGAAAACAAGCTTACAGGACGCCATGAAAGCGGCGATGAAAGCAGGCGACAAGCCACGACTCGGTGTCGTGCGCCTGATGCTGTCTGCGATCAAACAGATCGAAGTCGATGAACGCATCGAACTCGACGACACTCGTATCACTACTATCCTCGACAAAATGGTCAAACAAAGGCGTGAATCCATCAGCCAGTTTGAAGTCGCGAAGCGTGATGATCTGATCGCTCAGGAAAAATTTGAAATCGAAATTATCCAGGAATTTCTGCCCCAGGCGCTGAGCGCGGCAGAAATCGAGACGATACTCGATGAGGCCATCGCCAGCACTGGCGCCAGCTCGATCAAGGACATGGGTAAGGTGATGGGCATCATCCGCCCCAAAGTCGTCGGTCGCGCCGACATGGGCGAAATCAGCAACAGCATCAAAGCTCGTCTCAATGCAGGCTGAAATGTCTGCCCCTGCAAGCTCGTTGAAAAACGATCGCCTGATCCGCGCTCTGCTGCGTCAGCCGGTCGACCAGACCCCTGTCTGGATCATGCGCCAGGCCGGGCGCTATCTGCCTGAATACCGCGCAGTGCGCGAACAGGCCGGTGATTTCATGACCCTGTGCAGCACCCCCGACCTGGCCTGTGAAGTCACTTTACAACCACTGCGCCGATTCGCCCTCGATGCTGCGATCCTGTTCTCCGATATTCTCACCATTCCCGACGCCATGGGTCTGGGCTTATATTTTGAGCAGGGCGAAGGCCCGAAATTCAAAACCCGGCTGAACAATGCCGCCGATATCGCGCGCCTGCACGCACCCGATCCGGAAGACGATCTTGGCTATGTTATGGACGCGGTGCGCCTGATCCGTCGCGAGCTCAAGGACGAAGTCCCGCTGATCGGTTTTGCCGGCAGCCCCTGGACGCTGGCCACCTATATGATCGAAGGTGGTGGTAGCAAAACATTCGCCAAAGCCAAGGCGCTGCTATTCGAAGACCCTAAGGCTGCGCACCAGCTGATGAACGTGCTTGCGGATTCGGTCGCGGCCTACCTCAATGCCCAGATCAATGCGGGCGCTCAGGCAGTAATGGTTTTCGATAGCTGGGGCGGCGCGCTCAGCACCGCACACTATAAAGAGTATTCACTGGCTGCAATGCAGCGCATCGTTGATCAGCTGATTCGTGAAAAAGACGGGGTAAAAATTCCGGTCACCCTGTTCACCAAGGGCGGCGGACTCTGGCTGGAAGATATTGCCGCCACCGGCTGCGATGCGGTAGGACTGGACTGGACCATCGAGATCGGCGAAGCGCGTAGACGCATCGGTGACAAAGTGGCTTTACAGGGAAACATGGATCCCGCGGTGATGGCCGCGTCGACAGCCACGGTGTGCGCAGAATCCGAACGCATCCTGCAATCCTATGGCCACGGCAGCGGCCATGTGTTCAACCTGGGTCACGGCATCACGCCTGACATCACCACCGAAAATGTCGCTGCGCTGGTCGACAACGTGCACCAGTACAGCCGTCAGTACCACCCGTAGTTCAAAAAATTATTAAGGAAGCTCTGAATAATTCCATTCTGGAATTCTCGGACTGACGTGACAGAAAATGGTGGCGCGTCCTTGTGCCACGCGTAACCTGTGATCTAATCACAGGTTCCTTAAAACAACTGCTCAGGCGTAGGCGTCGCATCACCGTTGGCCGGCGGTGTCGCAGCCGGCGCTGTATTACCCGGCGGCCTGGGCGCATTTTCGGTTCTGAAAACCTCGAACATGGTGTTGGTGTCAGTATCGGTCGCGGCCTCGCCGGTCTCTGCATTGATTTTCACATTGACCAGCCCGTCCGGCCTGGGCATCTGTTTCTCGGGTACACCACGCAAAGCTTCGCGCATATAATCGACCCAGATCGGCAATGCTGCGTGCGCGCCGGTTTCATGGCTGCCCAAAGGCTTGATCTGATCAAATCCTACCCAGGCCACAGCCACCAGCTCCTGATTAAACCCATTGAACCAGGCATCGCGCTGATCATTGGTGGTTCCTGTTTTACCCGCCAGGTCGTGTCGCCCAAGCTGCATCGCGCGCACACCTGTGCCACGTCGAATAACATCCTTCATCATCGAATTCATCAGATATGCAATGCGTGAATCGAGTGTGTGTGCCGCCTGTTTGGGCAATTTCCCTATGGTTTCATTTTCCACATCTGTCGCATTCGGCTGAACAGTTTGTTTCTGTGCCAGCACACAGGTGGTACAGGCGACTGCCGGATCTGCCTCATAGAGTACTGTGCCATCGGAATCTTCGATTCGCTGAATGAAATATGGTTTGACCAGATAACCACCATTATCGATAACCGAATACGCACGCGCCAGTTCGAGCGGGCTCACTTCACAGCTGCCCAGCGCCAGCGACAGGTTGTGTGGCAGTTCGTTTTCTTCAAATCCAAATTTTTTGGCAAACTTGATCGTTTTGGAAATACCCACCGCGCGCAACAATCGTATGGAAACCAGATTTCTGGAATGCACCAGCCCCTCACGCAGCCGTGTCGGACCAAAAAACTTACCGCTGTAATTTTCTGGCCGCCAGGACGCCTCAAGCGCCGGATCATCAAACACCACCGGTGCGTCGTTGATAATACTGGCTGGAGTAAAACCATTAGCCAGGGCTGCCGAATATATGATCGGCTTGAAGCCAGAACCCGGCTGACGTTTAGCCTGAGTCGCGCGATTGAATTTGCTGTGTGCAAAATCAAAACCGCCGATCAGTGCACGAATCGCTCCGTCATTGGGTGCGACCGAAACAAGAGCACCCTGAACTTTGGGTATCTGACCCAGAATCCATTCCTGCTGCTTGTTTTGCACCACCCAGATCACATCACCTCGACGCACTATGTCGGCCACGGTTTTGGGTGCGGGGCCTTTGTGATTCACGTCTATATATGGTGACGCCCATTTGAGCCCCGACCATTGCAGACGGATATGTTCCCCGGTTCTCAGTACGGCCTCGGCATAGGGCTCCAGTTTAGCGGCATCATCTTTTTCCTGGGTTGCCACCACTATTGCTGGCTGAAAACGACTGTAATCGTGCTCGTCCGCCAACAACGCTTTGGCTCTGGCCGCATCGATCTGGTCCTGAGGATCCAGATCGATATGCTTGATCACACCACGAAAACCATGGCGCCGATCATAATCCACCAGTCCATTCCAGAGACTATCATTCGCTGCCTTTTGCAAATTTTTCTTTATCGTGGTGTACACGCGCAGGCCACGGCTATATGCCTCATCTCCAAACTGGCTGACTATTTCTGAGCGTACCATCTCAATAATATAGGGTGCCTGAACGTCAATCTGGTTGCTATGACGCTGCGCTGTCACTGGTTCTGCAGTGGTTCGCGCATAATCTTCGTCGGATATGTAATGCAGACTGTGCATGCGAGACAGCACATAATTGCGCCGCACCAACGCCCGCTCGGGGTTCACTATTGGGTTATAACTCGAGGGCGCTTTTGGCAAGCCAGCAATCATTGCTATCTGGGCCAGGTTAAGCTGATCCAGTGGTTTTCCATAATACACATGCGCAGCCGCTGCTACACCGTAGGCGCGGTTACCAAGATAGATTTTGTTGAGATATAGCTCGAGAATTTTGTCTTTTGTCAGCTCATGCTCAATTTTCAGCGCCAGAAAAATTTCATTAATTTTTCGTAGATAGGTTTTTTCACTACTCAAATAAAAGTTACGCGCCAGCTGCATGGTGATGGTGCTGCCGCCCTGGCCGCGCTCACCTGTTTTGATCAAATTCAGCGTTGCCCGGATAATGCCCTGATAGTCCACGCCCGGATGATGATAAAAACGATCATCTTCAGCCGAGAGAAATGCCTCGCGCATCAGCAGGGGGATTTGATCCAGTGATTTTGGTGAACGACGTTTCTCGCCAAATTCACCCAACAAAGAGCCATCACTGCTATATATACGCAATGGAACCTGCAAACGAACATCACTAAGACCCTCAATAGACGGTAACTGCGGCTCGAGGTACAGATAGAGCGCTGCCAGCCCCAGAAATGCGGTTACGGCCGGGATCAATATGACAGCGAGCAGAGTTTTAGGTGATTTAAAAAGTTTCACGAGTCCTTGACCAGATACAGGCACTTTGAGGGTGTGAAATTATAATCGTTCACACCCGATTAAGCGATACGCAGATCTTTATAAGCTAGTAATTTTGGGCAGTTGCGTCTATCATTTAATGCAAAAAAATATATATATCCTATAACTATCTTAAATATAAATGGATTAGGGGAGTACAGTGTTTCTGCTGAGCCGCAAAAAACCCGCGATCCTGGGCCTCGACATCAGTTCGACTTCGGTCAAACTGCTGGAGCTGGCACAGGACGGGGATCATTATAAAGTCCAGAGTCTGGTTATCGAACCCCTGCCAGATAATGCTGTCTCCGAAAAAAACATACAGGATGTTGAAGCCGTGGGTGAAACCATCCAGAAAGCGGTAAAACGTTCGGGTACCAAGGTGAAGCAGGCGGCCGTCGCTGTGGCCGGCTCTGCGGTGATTACTAAAATAATTACCATGCCGGCAGCGCTCAGCGATAGCGAACTGGAAGAGCGCATTCAGGTCGAGGCTGACCAGTATATTCCGTACCCACTGGAAGAAATTAACCTCGATTTTGAGGTCATGGGCCCCACCCAGAACAACCCCGAAACCGTGGATGTACTACTGGCCGCATCACGCAGTGAAAATATCGAACTCAGAACAGACGCCTTAATGCTCGGCGGCCTGACACCTAAAATTGTCGATGTCGAGGCTTACACCATCGAGCACTCATCTGCGTTACTGACATCTGACATCGCCGACTGGGACGAGCATAAAATTATTGCAGTGATTGATATCGGCGCCACCATGACCAGTCTCAATGTGGTCGAAGACAACCAGCTAATCTATACCCGCGAACAAAGCTTTGGTGGCAAACAGCTGACCGAAGAAATTATGCGTCGTTACGGTCTTGCCTACGAAGAAGCCGGTCGCCTGAAAAAAGAAGGCGGTCTGCCGGATAACTATATCCCTGAAGTACTCGAACCATTCAAGGAAACGATTGCGCAACAGGTAAGTCGTTTTCTACAGTTTTTCTATACCGCAGGCCAGCACAACTCGGTTGATCTGATCGCGCTGGCTGGTGGCTGTGCATCTATTCCGGGTATCGACGAACTGGTGGAATCACAGCTTGATACCCCGACCGTGATTGCCAATCCATTTGCAAAAATGTCGTTATCACCCAAAGTCAATCCGCAGGCCTTAAGCAAAGATGCGCCTTCGTTGATGATTGCCTGCGGACTTGCGATGAGGAGTTTTGATTAATGGCAAAGATTAACCTGCTACCCTGGCGCGAGGAACTGCTCAGGGAACAGACGCGACAATTTGCAACCCTGACAGGACTCTGTGCACTCATGACCTGCGCCATAATAGGGCTGGTGCATTTTAATATTTCGCGTGACATAGATCATCAAGATGGGCGCAACCAGATTTTACAGAGCGAAATTAGCAAGCTGGATATTTCATTGAAAGAAATCAAGGGCCTCGAAGAAACCAAGTCCAAGCTACTCTCGCGCATGGAAATCATCCAGTCCTTGCAACGGCAACGTCCACAAATCGTGCACCTGTTCGATGAACTCGTGCGAACAGTACCTGATGGCCTTTATCTAACCTCCATCAAACAAGATGGAGAAAAATTGACTATAAAAGGTGTCGCAGAATCCAATGGCCGTGTTTCGGCCTACATGCGCAACATCGACGCTTCAAAATGGCTGTCGACACCCAAGCTCAATGTTATTGAATCCAAGAAAGGCACACTCAGAAGCAGCGATTTCGAAATCACCACATCGCAGTCCGCACCAAAAGACAAAAAAGATGAGAAGGATAAAAGCTGATGGATTTATCCAAACTAAATGAAATCGACCTGAAT
>CAYRNH010000017.1:16324-19004 GCA_964425515.1 uncultured Thiotrichaceae bacterium
CTCGTTCGGCGCACTGCTTCGCCAGCTACCTAATAAAACAGAAATCGAAACATTGCTGACCGATATTTCACAAACGGGTATTTCGAGCGGGCTCACAATTGACTATTTCAAACCTGAAGGGCTTGTTCCCAAAGAATTCTACGCAGAATACCCGATCAAGTTAAAAGTGACCGGACGCTACCACCAGTTCGCTCAATTTGTCAGTGGCGTTGCCGCGTTACCGCGCATTGTTACTCTGAAAAATTTCAAAATCGAGTCCGCCGACAAGAAAGGCGGTCTTAAATTACAGATGGAAGTCACTGCTGTTACCTATCAGTATCTGGACGAGTCCGAGCAAGCCAAAATAGCCAAGAGCAAGAAGGGGAAGAAGAAATGAAAATTCTATTCACCCGAACTGCTCAGGTAATGACAATTTGCGCATGCGCACTACTGGTTAGCGCCTGCAGTAATAACAATGATGATCTTTACCAGTTTATCAAGACCACCAAAGCCATGCATGTCGGCAGTGTTAAACCGATCCCTCAATTTGAACCGTATAAGAACTTCACTTATTCTGCCGGAAAACTACGCGATCCTTTCGAGCCCAGCGCTGACCTGCAACAAAAACCAAAAACTGCAGCCAACTCTTTACGGCCCGACCGAAATCGTCCTCGCGAGCCACTTGAAGCATTTCCACTGGACACGCTATCCATGGTTGGCACTCTGGAGCAGAAAAAGAATTTATGGGGATTGATCAAAGATCCACAGGGCGTTGTACACAGGGTCCAGATCGGCGATTACATGGGCCAGAACGAAGGTCGCATCACCCAGATTACTGATACTGATATACGTTTGAATGAAATTGTACCCGATGGTATAGGTGGCTATATCGAACGAGACGCCTCTATAGCTATCGGAACTAAGTAACGCGTGGAGCGGGATATGAAAACTACAAAAACTCAAAATAACAGCATTTCGCTCATCTCGAGTCTGAGCAAAGTAATTGCATTCGTGCTGCTATGCATGATGAGCACACTTGCTATAGCTGACAACACAATCAAAAGTGTTCAGTACAACACGATACCTGGCAATCGTTTGCAAATTATTCTGGCTATGTCGGAGCATGCTGTAAAACCACTGAGTTTTACCATCGATAACCCTGCGCGCATTGCTTTTGATTTTAACAATACTGGCAGCACACTGACCCGGCGTGCCCAGCCGATAGGTATAGGCATTGCGCAATCTCTGACTGCGATAACGGCGAAAAACAAAACCCGCGTTATTCTTAATCTTTCCGAAGTTGTGCCTTATCAAGTTACGACCGAAGGTAAAAATGTAATTATTACACTCGACAGCGAAGCCAACGGCACAGGCTTTACCCAGAACCCTGTTGTGAGAGGTTCAGCAACTGACAGTGAAGCACGCTTCTCTGATCAGGTTCGCGGTATCAAAAATATCGATTTTCGTCGCGGCAGCAAGGGCGAAGGCCGTGTAATCGTAACCTTGAACCAGACCAACATCCCGACAGATATCACTGAGGAATTTGGAAAAGTTATTGTCAAGTTTATTGGCGCCAAACTACCTGCTAAACTGCGCCAGACGCTTGATGTTCTGGACTTTGCAACACCCGTGAAAAGCATCAGCAGTTTTGAAAAAAATGGTAACACCCGTATTGAAATTACCCCGGTCAATGGCAACTTCGAGCACGTTGCTTATCAGGCCAACAATATTTTCACCATCGAGTTAAAACCTGTTAGCAAACAAGCTCTCACCGAACAGAAGAAAGCCAAATTTGGTTACACAGGTGAACGCCTGTCGTTGAATTTCCAGGACATTCCTGTGCGCGCTGTGTTGCAGCTGATTGCTGACTTTACCGGCCTGAACATTGTTGTCAGCGACTCGGTAACGGGTAATGTAACTTTACGCTTGAAAAATGTACCCTGGGATCAGGCGTTAGACATCATTCTTAAAGCGAAAGGACTGTCTAAACGCGAATCGGGTAACGTTGTGCTGGTTGCACCTAGCGCGGAAATTGCTGCCCAGGAAAAAGTTGATCTTGAGGCATCGCAGGCGGTCTCTGAATTAGCACCATTGCGTACCGCGTACTTCACAATCAATTTCGCCAAAGTCACAGACCTTGCACCATTATTCAAATCGAAAGGTGGTTCTGGCTCTTCTTCTGGTGGTTCTTCCGGCGGCAGCTCTGGTGCTGCAGGCGCAACGGGCGGCTCACTGTTGTCCCCACGCGGCAGTGTGATTGTTGACCAACGCACCAATACATTGATCGTCAAGGACACAGAGGAAGTGATCAACGAAGTCAGACGCATACTGACCAAGCTCGATGTTCCGATTCGTCAGGTGATGATCTCGTCGCGTATCGTTATCGCCAATGATCTGTTCACCAAGGAACTGGGGTCGCGCTTTGGTGTCAGCCGCGTTGCAACTAATAGCCCAACCAATGGCTACGTTACCAGTGGCACCATAGGCACAACCAGTCAAGCTGCCGACAGCTTTGCGAGCAGCGGTTCGCTTTCTCTAACAGACGTGGCAGGCGGCCCTGGCCGTCTCAACGTCAACCTGCCGACTACGAGCGGAACTGCAGGCAGCATCGCGTTTGCAGTTTTGAACGGCGGCAACCTGCTGGACCTTGAAATTTCGGCACTGCAGGCTGAGAACAAGGGTGAGATTATCTCCAGCCCAC
>CAYRNH010000018.1:0-18967 GCA_964425515.1 uncultured Thiotrichaceae bacterium
CAACGCAGGTCGCTTAATGTATCACCGATGTAAAACACATCATCTAGCGGAGTAGAAAACCGCCGACTGATATCCAGTAACAATCCGGGTTGTGGTTTTCTACAGGCGCACTTGTCACGCGGCGCATGCGGGCAAAAGAAAACACCTTCGACGCGCCCACCCAGCTGCGACAGCATGTCATCCATTTTGTGATGCATTGCCGAAAGCGTCTGCAAGTCAAAATAACCGCGAGACAAACCAGACTGATTGCTGGCCACGGTCACGGTATAGCCAGCCCGGTTTAGTTTCGCAATAGCTTCAAGACTGCCAGGTATCGGAACCCATTCATCAGGATTTTTAATATAGGCATCGGAGTCCTGATTAATGACGCCATCGCGGTCAAGAATAATAAGCTTCATTATGTGCTTCTACTGTAATCTTGACAGATCGGCAGCACGCAGGAACAAGTCGCGCATCTGCCCGAGCAGGGCAAGGCGGTTATTTCTGATAGCGATATTTTCATCCATGACCATGACATCGTCAAAAAATGCATCGACTGGCTTACGCAAAGCGGACAGTTCGCGCAAGGCATTCTCATAATCGCCTTCGTTAAACATTGTGTTGACAACAGAACTCAGGTCACCGATTTTTTTATACAGCGCTTTTTCAGCGCCTTCTGCAAACAGGTCCTGGTTTATTTCTGATGTCTCGGCAATATTGGATTTTTTCAGAATATTACCGACCCGCTTATTCGCCGCCGCCAGGCTCTCGGCTTCTGACATACTGCGGAATGCAGTGACCGCTTTGATGCGCTTGTCAAAATCCAGTGGTCGAGATGGTTTCAAACACGACACCGCATCAAACACATCGGGCGCAATGCCGGCATCTGCGTAGTATGCACGCAGACGTTCTAACATATATTCAAAGACGTCTTCTTCAATTGCATCGGTATCGACTTTGTCGGCCAGTAATTTGGCTGCTGCGCTAATCAGCACCCGAAGATCAAGATCAAGCTGGCGCTCAATAATGGTACGTAACACGCCCAGGGTAGCACGACGCAGTGCGTATGGATCTTTTTCGCCTGTCGGTTTCTGGCCGATGGCAAATATACCTACCAGGGTATCGACGCGATCACTGATGCCTAATATCTGTCCGATGATATTGCTGGCGGTTTCGTCACCTGCACCGCGAGGTTTATATTGCTCGTCCAGTGCCAGCGCAACATCCGCAGCCTCGCCCGCGACTTCCGCATAGCGCCGACCCATGATGCCCTGTAGTTCGGTGAATTCACTAACCATGCTGGTCATCAGGTCAGCCTTGCTCAACAGAGCAGCGCGTTCTGCCATAGCCACATCCGCGCCCAGCGTTTTCGCGGTTTCACCTGCGAGCACCATGACGCGCCGTGTTTTCTCTCCAATGCTGCCCAGCTTTGTCTGAAAAACAACTTTATCAAGTCCGCGCACAAACTCTTCCAGAGTTATTTTCTGATCCTGCTCCCAGAAAAACTGTGCGTCGGTCAAACGTGGTCGTATCACTCGCTCGTTACCGGCTTTGACTTTTTCCGGTGCGCTGCTGGCTATGTTGCTAATGGTGATAAAACAGTTTTTCAGGTTACCGTTTTTATCCATCACAGGAAAATATTTCTGATTATCCTGCATGGTCTGGATCAAGGCTTCCGCGGGTACGCTCAAAAACGTTTCATCGAATTCACCCGCCACAACGACCGGCCACTCATTCAGGGCAGTGACTTCGTCAAGCAAGGCTTCGTCAATTAAGGCCACACCACCAAGTTTTTTGGCTCTGCTTTTTGACTTACTAAAAATTTCAGTTCTGCGTTCATCAAAATCAGCAATCACATATCCTTCATTATATAAACGTCTTGCATATTCATCAGCGTGCTTAAGCGGGATTTCATTATTGGCATGAAAACGATGGCCGCGGGTACTGCCGCTGCTTTTAACTTCCATAATTTCAGCATCAATTACTTCGCTGCCGTGCATGATTACCACCCAGTGAACCGGACGTACGAACTCGGCACTGTGGTTGCCCCAGCGCATACGTTTGGGTATGGGTAATTGCGCCAGTGCGCGTGTAATAATCTCGGGCAATATTTCCGCAAGGGACTGTCCTTTTTTAAACTCTTTGTAAACCAGCCACTCGCCCTTGTCTGTTTTCAGGCGCCCAAGCTGTTCTACACTTACACCGCAGGAGCTTGCGAAGCCCTGCGCGGCTTTGGTGACTTCGCCATTTTTATCAAATGCCGCCTGTACTGCGGGCCCGCGTTTTTCAACATCTCGATCAGACTGCGATTCTGCAACTTTGGATATAAACACCGCCAGTCGTCGTGGTGTGGCATAGGTGGTATAGCCGCCAGCGATTTCTATATCGGCTTCTTTTAAATATTCGAAAATACCTTCTGCAAACGCAGTGCTCAGCGCCTTCAGCGCTTTGGGTGGTAATTCTTCGGTACCGATTTCGATCAGCAGGTCGTTGGGTTTTGACATGATTGATATCCGTACGTTAGCCGCAAAATGCGCGATGAATTTTTGTATGTGTGTGTATCATGTATATCTCTGTCTGGCTTGCAGGACTTTATTTACCGATCGGGAAACCCAGGGCTTCGCGCGAATCGTAATAGGCCTGCGCTACCGCGCGCGATAATGTACGCACTCTCAATATATAGCGCTGGCGCTCGGTGACTGAAATCGCGTGGCGCGCATCCAGCAAATTGAAGGTATGCGAGGCCTTAAGCACCATTTCGTACGCAGGCAGGGGCAGGCCCTGCTCAATCAGGCGCTGGCTTTCAGCCTCGCAGGTGTCGAACCAGTTGAACATCGCTTCGGTGTCCGCCTGTTCAAAATTGTACGCCGACATTTCAACTTCGTTCTGATGAAACACATCGCCATAGGTCAGTACGCCCTGCGGGCCGCGGGCCCAGACCAGGTCAAAAATGCTTTCGACTTCCTGTAGATACATCGCCAGACGTTCGATACCGTAGGTGATCTCGCCCGTGACCGGCCGACACTCAAGGCCCCCTACCTGCTGGAAATAGGTGAACTGGGTGACTTCCATACCATTGAGCCAGACTTCCCAGCCCAGCCCCCAGGCGCCGAGGGTAGGCGACTCCCAGTTGTCCTCGACAAAACGAATATCGTGTTCCAGCGGATCAAATCCCAGTGCTTTGAGCGAGCCGATGTACAGCTCCTGGATCTCATCCGGCGAAGGTTTGAGCACCACCTGAAACTGGTAATAATGCTGTAAGCGATTCGGGTTTTCACCATAGCGTCCATCGGTGGGACGGCGGCAGGGCTGGACATAGGCGCCACGCCAGGGCTCGGGGCCGATCGCGCGTAAAAACGTTGCGGGGTGGAAGGTGCCGGCACCGACTTCGAGGTCCAGCGGCTGCAAAATAGCGCAACCCTGTTGCTGCCAGTAATCCTGGAGAGCAAAAATCAGACCCTGAAAGGTGGAGACGTCGTATTTCATTACATTCAGCTCTTGATGAGGCCGGCTAGTATAAACGCCCTACCTTTTGCATGCCAGATTGTGCCGGCGATTACTCTCACAGAGGCTTTATCACACATTGGTCTAATCCTTGCTATACATAAAATAAGCCGTTGCTAAAAACCGGGCACATCAGCGTTTCACATTTATAAGAGGGCTGGACTATGTCGGACACAGCATTAGATCAGATCATCACCGGGCCTAACGAGCTGGCCCAGTGGCACACCCTGGTACAACAGGCCGAGCACAGCTATGGTTGCCAGCTGGACGAAACCATGGAAAGTTATCTGGTATTCACTCTGATGCGCTTCATGCGTCAGCACAATCTTGGTGCAAATGCGCTGGCGCTGGACTTTCTCGGCGCGCAGGAACAGCCGAAGTCACTGCGCCTGGAGCAACTGCGCGATATCGGTGACCAGTGCCTGATTCTGTCCGGGCTGTTCCCGCAGCGCGCGCAAAAACGTCTGGTTCGGGTGAGTTACTACGTCAAAATGGGGCGCTCGGCCTACCAGCATCTCGGCGCCCAGATCGAGCGTACTCGCGCCGAGCTCTATCACCAGCTGGCGGAAACCTTTGTCCTGCTCATGGATCTGCTGCAGACTATCCGCGAATTCAACAACCCTGCGTTGCGCCCCATTCAGGCGCACGAACTGTGGAGCGATACCGGCAGTCAGCGGGCCTTTGCCGCGCTCGCTGGCGACGCCACGCCACTACACGAATCACTGATCAATCAGACGATCAAACAATAAGGCTGTTTTAACCGACCAGCAGGCCCGGCCATCCTGTTATCGGCGGTCGTATATTGTTAGAATAAGCGCCTGATTCTTCTGCTCTATTCGCGTACTCCATTATGACCACACCCCGCAAAGCGGTTGCCCTGATTTCGGGCGGCCTGGACTCTTTACTCGCTGCGCGCCTGATGCTCGATCAGGGCATCCATGTTGAGGGTATAAATTTTTATACCGGCTTTTGCGTCGAAGGCCACACGCACGCGATTCGTAAAAAAGACAAAGCCAAACCAAAACGAAATAATGCTCTGTGGAGCGCGGAACAGCTCGGCATCAAACTGCACATCATCGACATCATCGAAGAATACAAGCAGATCGTCATCAATCCCAAACACGGTTACGGCGCCAACCTGAATCCGTGCCTGGACTGCAAGATCTTCATGGTGAGCAAAGCCAGGCAATGGATGGACGAGCACGGTTTTGATTTCATCATCACCGGCGAAGTCATGGGCCAGCGGCCGATGTCACAGCGCAAGGATTTGTTGCCGGTCGTGGTTGAAGAATCCGGCGCGGACGAGCGCCTGCTGCGCCCGCTGTGTGCGCAAAACCTTGCACCCACTTTACCCGAACGTGAAGGCTGGGTGGATCGCAACAAGTTGCTCAAGTTTCACGGCCGCAATCGTAAGCCGCAGATCGCGCTGGCCAAAGAATTCGGTTTTGAAGAGTATGCCTCACCTGCCGGTGGTTGCTGTTTTCTCACCGATAAAAACTATGCCAGCAAGCTGCAGGACCTATGGCAGGCGCAGAACAGCAAAACTTATGAACTCGACGACATCATGTTGCTGAAAGTCGGGCGTCATATTCGGCCCAAACCGCATTACAAACTCATTGTCAGTCGTGAAGAAGGTGAAAACCGTTTTCTTAGTGGTTATAAAAAAATATTCACCACCATAGAAACCGAAAGCCACGCCGGGCCGCTGACTTTGATCGACGGTAAAGTTGATGATGCTGATCTCGAATTCGCAGCGCGTATTGTTGCGCGTTTCAGCAAAGGCCGGAGCGCAGATGCAGTCACCTTAAAAATCAGTCAGGATGGTGTTGAGAAAATGCTCACCGTGCCACCCATGCCTGCCGATGACATTCTTCAGGAATGGTATGTCTAGTCATACGCTGAATGCGCGCAACATGCTTTGCCCGATGCCGGTGATCAAAACTCAGAACAAAGTGGCTGAGTTAAATGCGGGTGACACACTTGAGGTCACCTGTACCGACCCCGGCGCACTCAACGATATTCCAGCCTGGTGCCGAATCAACGGCCATAAGGTGATCGAGACTCGTGACCAGAACGAAGAAGTGCTGATAATACTCGAAGTAGGCAGCTAACGCTTTTCACACTGACCACTCCACCGTCTGGCTGAATCGAAAAATCACGGGCGCGCTATGGCCAGAGAACTGCCCGCAGCCAGATAACTACCTACTACAGCGGAATCCGGAGTCGCTGCACCGGCATTATCATTCGATAACCCATAAGTACCTAAAGCACCAGTACCGTTCGCACCGACCAGGTTGATCGACAAATTGCCATACATAGCAGTGCCGTTTGGTGAATTCGCACACAGAGAATTGCACGTAGCCGTCACAGGAACTACATTGTTGCTAACACCAGTAATGGTGACGGGAGCTGTAGCGCCACCTGCTTGTCCTCCGGTGATTGACCCGCCCGCGAAGGTATCGTTAATGGTCAGATTAGTAATCGCTCTTGTACTGTAATCGATATCAAACGCAATACTTTGCGTACCAACAATAGTCTTTCCCGAAATCCCGGTAAATGTGGGCGAAGTACCTCCTATGCTCTGGTAGCTCAGTGCACCCGTGGTAGGCAAATTTGGTGTTAACTGTGCAGCACCGATTAAATGCATATCCCCGTAAACATTCACGGGCGAGCCCGAAGCAGTAGCAGTATAGGCGCCAGTCCAGCGTGACCAGGCCACACCATAGGTCTGATTGAAACCGCTCTCGACCAGAGTCGCGCTCCCACTATCAAAGGTTGCAGGTGTTCCATAGCCATCATCGCCTACGTAGGCGGATATATCGTTTGTGTTTGCAAGCTGGGTAATAGACTCGCCCGGGGTAGACGTATTTGCAACGGCCTCGGCCGGGAAAAATCCATCAGTAGCGCCAATAAACGCCGATGCCATGCTGTTCAAGGTGATCACGGGTAGTGGTATCGGAGCATTGGTAATGAGGGTATAACTCGGGCCAATCGCATTAGCGATACTAAAATCGAAAGACCCCAGATTAATATTATTGCTGGCTATATTATAAGGAGCGGGCGGTTCGTAGACCTGTTTCGGTGTATCTTTATGATTGGCCGAAAATGCCGACTGGCCCTGCGCCAGCTCGATTTCACCACCATCATTGCTCATGGTGATGATACCGGTATCATTTTTTACATACATGCCATCCGGCAACAGCTTACCACTGCCATCATAGCAATTGCCTTTGCACAATCTCACATAAAACCCTGTGCCACGAATACCGATGGTGGCGACCGTAGTGCGGAAGCGAAAGCGCTCATGCCTGATCTTGCTGAGCAATCCAGTGATCTGACGCGCGCCACCTCGCAACAAACTGAAAAAACCTCTCTGCTTATTGTCATCGTTCGGAACAAATTCATAGTTATCGATTTTATATTCCGAATCAGGCATTATCGAAACCATGCCTTTATCACTAAATCGTAACTGCACGCGTCCATGCTGACTTGTGACCAGGGTGTCACCTGAAAACACTTCATCGCCTTTGCTAATTTCGTGTTTGTTACCTTTATTATTGAGCACATAGTTATTACCAAAAGAATAAATAACATGTCCCGCGCTGGCGTACGCCTCTGTGCTTAGTAATGCACATGCGACAAAAACAATTATTGAGATATTTTTGATAACAGGCATCCTGGTATCCTCCTAAAATTCCTTGCGCAGATTAACCATCGCAGTTGCACGCGTATATGAACTGATTTCTGCATTCGAATCATTCTTCGTATAGGTCAGCTCTGGTTTCAGTATCCAGGTATTTGCAAATGTATAATCAGCTGCCAGCTCCAGATTTGTATAACTATCCTTGTGTTTGATACCAAAGATATCAGCGCCATGGTAGTCACTGGATTGATAGACCAGCACGGTGCGCCAGCTCAATTGCGCAGACGACTTGAAGGAAACCCCTGCGCGCACGCCGGTATAATCACGGCCTGCAAATTTATACAGCGCATTTTTTTCATCTTCCTTACCAAGATAAGCTGTTGCGTACACTACTGGCTGATATTGGCTGTCCAGAATATGGATCCACGACGCACCCGTGGCTATCTGATTTGCATTCAGTGTATCTGTCTGTGGGTAGCGCAATGCGCCTAACTGAGCAAACACGCTCAACATATTGCGCGCATCCAGCGTGTGTTGCCACTGGCCATTCAATCCTGTCAGGTTTCTTGCGGTTGCACGGTCAACCGCGTAGTTTTGCGCCACCAGCGCAAGACGATACTGCTCGCGGCCTCGCAAGAAATGCAATCCTATCGAACCTTCTGTATTTCGTGTCGCGTACTTGCTGGCGACGCTGGGTTGATACCATTCAATCTTGCCACTGCCATACACTTCAAGATTCGTTTTAAGCGCATGATTGAATGAACCGCCGCCTTCGAACCGGGCCACTGAGGAACTGGTTTTGGTGGTTAAGTTGATCACACCGCCCGGTACCGTGATTTGCGATGTAGACGTGGCCGCATTGACATTGCTGTCAGAGCCGAGGCCTGCTTCGATGTACGCCACGGTGCGCTGTTTATTGCCAAGTATTCGTTCGTCAACGGCTGACAGATAGCGGTCGATTTCCAGACGCGCGGGCACGGGCATGGCTGACTGTTTTGCTTTGCTAAATTCGGCGAGCGCGGCCTGGTTTTCACCGATCAGATAATACGCCCGAGCCAGCTCGGCGCGGGCAGGCGCATTATCGGGCTGGATATCTAATACACGCTCTAAAGCAAATACGGCCTGTAGTGGCACACCGGCATCAATAGCTGTGGTACCCAGTAGATAATCGTAGTCGGGGTTGCCAGCATATTTATCCGCCTGCTTCTGAAGCATCTGATATGCCTCTGAAGCCTTGCCGCTGGCCTGAAGTGTGCGCGCTTTTTCCAGCAGAGCCGTGTCTGCAAGCACGGCAACACTAAAAAAGGTTAATAATGCTGCTATCAGCACTGGTAGCAAATGCTTCATTATACTCAGTCCGTTTGATCATTTTTCGGACAACACCTTGTTTTCCAGTGCCGCCCAGTCTGGCTAAAGCCTACACCTGAAAATGTTCATAAATCAGGGAGCCAGTTCGCATAATCAATTATCTACAAATCCCTGGAAACTACAAAGGAAATTCTGACTAATTCAGGATTTCCGCGATACATCCATGTATCACCATTTTCGATGGCTGATAAGCTATTGAAAATGAAGAGAAGGATGACATTCAGCGCCTCCCAAATTTTTACAGATCCAACAGCAGTTTTAACGGTACGCGCATGCCCGCAATTTTGCAGGCCTGCTGGCCATAGCCATAAGGAAACATGTCGTAGACATACTTGCGCGTCGCTTTCTCCTTGCCATGGCGGCGCTTCAGTTCCTGCAATAGCAGCCTGTGCTCTGGTACGGCCTGGCGCTCGTTGTAATAATCACGCACAAAATTGACTACTTCCCAGACACCTTCGGTGAGCTCGATACCTTCTTTAGCAGCAAGCTCTCTGGCAACATCTTCGTTCCACTGGCTGGGGTCTAGCATATAGCCTTCTCTATCGAGTTCAATCGAATCGTCATTGACTTCAATCATCATGTTTGTTCCTCGTTTCGAATTATTACTACCACAAGTCTATATCGCATTATCTACACCAGGGACTTTATACCCAGTTTTGGCAGCGAGCTATCCATTCTGGTGTATCTGTAAATATTGAAATGATTCAATATCTCGCACAACCGCGTTTCAATTTTGCGGAACAGGAACAGCTTGAAGTACTCACTGCTTTTTATGAAATAACATACATTGCAGGTAACCCTACCTAACAAACTCCCTTCAACCGGCTCACCTCTCTATTCTAAACGACTCCCGGTACACGGCGGCTCTTTGAACTCAATATCAACCTGATACGAACGTCCTACGGTATGGGCGTCCCAATATTCAATTACCTCGGCGCATGGCTGCAATTAAGTGACTGGCCGATAAAAAAGATGTAGACGGTCTGGAGAAATATTGGCAGCAAATAAATCAGATCGGGCTGAATGAGTAAACCACTCATGTCATGTGCAAGAGCACATGAACACTACACAGGTATCAAAATTAATTCCAATTCGCCACCGACAGCAACTGCACAAAATTATCACCGCGCGCTGGCTCATCATAATAGTAACCCTGCGCCATATCACAGTCGCGTGCACGTAAAAAATCAAGTTGCGCCTGGCTCTCAACACCTTCACCAACAACTTTCATTCCCAGACTATGCGCCAGCACAATCATTGCCGATGTTAAAGCCACATCCTCGACACGCTGAGGCACACCACTCATGTAGTTTTTATCAATTTTGAGAACATCAAAACCGAAACGCTTCAGGTACCCAAGCGCTTTGTAATTCATGGAAAAGTCATCTATCGCCAGCTTGATGCCGACCTCCTTCAGCATTGCAAGCTTGCGTTCGATCTGTGGAATGTCCTCTATAAATAATTGCTCCGTTACTTCGATCATGAGCGCATTGGAGCAGGTGCTAGTATGCACCAGCATGTCCGCGAGTATTTTCACAAAATTATTATCTCTGACCTGACGCGGCGATACATTCAGTGACAAATATTGCAAGGGCAGCCCCTGTTGTTGCCACTGCGCACCCTGTTCGCAAACCCGGGCAATCATCCATTCACCGATCGGCACAATCAGGCCAATCTCTTCAGCCAGAGGAATGAAATCATCCGGACTCACTTCACCCAATGATTCACTCTGCCAGCGCAACAAAGCTTCGCCACCAACAACAGCGCCGGTCGCCACATCATGAAAAGGATGAAAATGCACTTCTAGCTCGTCATTTTCCAGTGCCCGACGCAATTGCAGCTCCATGTCGAGCCGTCGGACTGCGTGCTCGTTCATTTGTTGCGTAAAAAAGCGATAGGTATTACGGCCGTTGTTTTTAGCCTGATACATGGCCGCATCAGCATTACGCAACAAGGTTTGCGCATCAACACCATCAAGAGGATGCGCCGTTATCCCGATGCTGGCAGTGATAAAATATTCGTGTCTTTCTACAATGAAGGGTCGATTAAACGCTGCCAGAATTTTCTCGGCAACCACTTCTGCATCTGTGACGATTTCAAGTTCTGGGAGTATCACCAGAAATTCATCGCCACCCAGTCGCGCCGTAGTGTCACCATCGCGGACACAGGCTTTCAAACGATTTGCTGCCTGCACTAAAAAGCGGTCGCCGATATCATGGCCATGGGTGTCATTGATTTTTTTAAACTGATCGAGATCGATAAATAACAGGGCGCATCCGCTCTGACCACGATGATTCCTGAGTACTGCCTGTGCCAATCGGTCTAGCGCCAGTGCGCGATTTGGTAAGCCTGTCAAAGTATCAAAATTTGCCTGCCGCACCAGCCTTTCTTCATCCTCTTTTTGCTGGCTAATATCGAACATGAACCCGGTACATCTACTGGTTCGTGTGTTTAGATTTGTGCTACTGCGTAACCATACCGTTTTACCGTCTGCGCTGAACATGCGAAATTCAATTTCATGATTGCCTGCTCGCGCCTCGCAGGAACGATGAAAGCACTGCGCCGCATCACTATCATCAGGATGCAATCGACTCACCCAGAATCCCGGCTCATACCAGTGCTCTGGCGGATAGCCCAGTAACCCAACAGCCTGCGGCCCTACATAAGTAAAAAACAAACCCTGAGTTTCAATCTCCCACGGTACGGCCTGTGCCGTTTCTACCAGATGGCGAAAGTGTGCTTCGCGCTCGCGTAATAACTTATGCTCCATCTCCAGTTCGCGTACCTTTCTGTCCAGCTTGTTGGCCAACCGGTTTCGATAGCTCTCAAAATCTTCGACATTATTATGATATACAGCCTTACTCGCCGGCTTGTTTTTTCGAGCGTCCAGAACTTCGCCAATGATGCGTAGCAACTCAGGTGTTTTCTGTGGCTTAACAATGAACCTGTCGGCACCCAGTTCACGCGCCAGCTTCGCGTCTTTGGGATCAATATAGGTTGCGGTATAAAATATGAAGGGGATGTCACGTAACTTCGGGTCACGCCCGGTTTCACGACAGAATGCAAAGCCATCCATCTCTGGCATAAGAACGTCTGAAATAATTAATTCAGGTAGCGACTGCCTGGCGATTGTTAAAGCCTCAACACCATTACTGGCAATTTCGACAGCATAGCCGGAGACCGCAAGCGCCTGCTGCAAAAGTTCTCGAGAATCCGTGTCTTCCTCGACCAGAAGAATACTCATCCATGGACCCCCGCTGTTTTCTCCAACCCATTGCTTGCGGTGATCAGATTTTTGCTGAGGCTGCTATCCATGCAGATAAAACATGTTTGATAAACACGCCTGATATCTCCATGCTTTTTTATGACCATCAGAATTATTTCCATAATCCCTCCTTCTGTCTGCGGCTGTCACCGCATTGATATTTTTACAAACATCATTCTCCCGGCGCACATTATCCACGATATGCCCTGACTACGCCAGACGCTTCCTGAAACAACCACTTAGCATTATTGTTTTTTTAGCTTGCTGATTTAACAAACAATTCTGCATTTTCCAAGACACCCAGCCCAAAGTACTCTGTCTAAGCTGTCATGTCTGATCGCTACTGGACTTGCATGACGGACCGAGCTTCCTTGATACTACCAAAATCTGTTTCCCTTAATTTTAACAGCAACCTCCTTTATCCAGTCCTCAATCAGGCACGTATTAGCGTTATGACAGAACATGATCAGATGATTAGTTGCATTATCCTGGCCGGTGGTCAGGCACAGCGCATGCAGGGACAGGATAAAGGACTAGTATCATTCCGCGGTCGCCCATTGATTGAACATGTAATAGATCGGGTAAAACCACAGGTTGATCAAATCATAATTAGCGCCAACCGCAATACAGAACACTATGCATGCTACACCGACCAGGTAATCCCTGATCAAAACCCCGGCTTTTCAGGACCGCTGGCCGGCATCGCCAGCTGTATGCCACATTGTCGACACGCACTAACTCTGGTGGTTGCCTGTGACATGCCACAACTACCAAAGAATCTGGTGACACGCCTGTCATCCGCTATCCACGAACACGAAGTCGCTATTGTTTCCTGTGAATTGCGTCAGCAAATTGCCCTGCTGCTAAAAACCGACCTGCTCGATTCAATTGCTCTGGCACTGGCCAGCAATAATTTTAAATTTCTGGACTGGATCGATAACCGCGACACAGTAGCCGTCGAATTCACCGACACATCCGCATTCATCAATCTCAACACGCTAAGCGACCTTGGCAGCGTATCCTGATACACTGGCGACCGAATAATCTCTTCCGTATATCAAAACATGGCTTACACGCTCAACCAACGCCGGCGCGAAATTAACATCGTCACCCTCTGGGGTGTGTTGATTAATATTATTCTCTCAGTAGCCAAACTCCTCGGTGGTTTCTGGGGGCACTCACAGGCACTGATCGCCGATGGCCTGCATTCGCTCTCTGATCTTGCCAGTGATGGCATGGTATTGCTCGCCGCAAGGCATGCGGGCGAAGAAGCCGATGAAGATCACCCTTATGGACACGCGCGTTTTGAAACGCTCGCCACTGTAGGTCTGGCTGTATTGCTGATCATTGTCGGTCTCGGCATTGCTTATGACGCCTTTCTACGTCTGGTTGATAGCAAACCAGCATCCACACCTGCCATCTACACGTTGTGGATTGCTGGTTTTTCCGTGCTCAGTAAAGAGGCCCTGTATCACTACACACGCATCGTCGCCAGGCGAATCAATTCCAGCATGCTCGAGGCAAACGCCTGGCACCACCGCAGCGATGCGGTTTCTTCAATCGTCGTACTGATTGGTATTATCGGCGCACAAATGGGCATGCCGAAACTCGATGCCTTTGCCGCCATCGTGGTCGCCCTGATGGTACTGAAAATCGGCTACGAACTGGGTTTTAGCGGCATCAGAGAACTGGTCGACACCGCGCTCGACCCCGCCGTAGTCGACGCTATTCGCGACAAAATTCTGGCACATGAGGATGTTCGTGAGCTGCATATGCTGCGCACCCGGCGCATGGGCCAGAACGCGCTGGTCGATGTTCATATTCTGGTATCACCCAGGCTGAGCGTGTCTGAGGGACACCATATCTCTGAGGCCGTGGAAAAATCACTCATCGACAGCTTCGAGGAGATTAATGATGTCACCGTACATATCGACCCGGAAGACGATGAGCTAAGTGCGTTAAACCGCAATCTGCCTTCGCGTAGTGATTTGATCATGGAACTTAGCCATGAATGGAACAAGCAACCCGGGCTGACTGGTATCGATGACATCACCTTGCACTATCTCAGCGGAAAGATTTGTGTGGAGGCCAGCCTGCCGCTTACAAGCCTCGAATCAGTCGCGCAGGGTGAGCATCTGAAACAGCTGTTCACAGAAGCCAGCATGAAAGTTCGCGGGGTCGGCGAAGCCGAACTCAGCTTTCATTAATGCACGGTTATAGTGCGTTAATCGCGCATGCGCACACATATAGTGCGACATGGTTCTATTAGGCAATTTTTTGCACCAAAAAAAACAGCCACATATGGCTTTTCAATGCTGGCATATTTCGTGCAAACTACAGTGTTACTTATATTCATGCCGCCAACAGCGGGTTTTCTAAATTGACACATGGGGAGTAAACCAATGTCTGCTAGTGACGTTTTATCAATGATCCAGGGCAAAAATGTAAAGTTCGTGGATTTCCGTTTCACCGACACCAAGGGCAAAGAACAGCATGTCACCGTGCCCTCTCACACAATAGACGATAGCGTTTTCAGCGATGGCAAGATGTTTGATGGCTCCTCTATTTCTGGCTGGAAGGGCATTAACGAATCCGACATGATCCTGATGCCAGACCCGGATAGCGCAGTCATCGACCCATTCTGCGAAGAAGTCACTGTCAACATCTCCTGTGACATCATCGAACCAGCTACCATGACCGGCTACAGCCGCGATCCGCGCTCAATCGGCAAACGCGCTGAAGCCTATATGGCTTCCACCGGTATCGCCGACACTGCGTATTTCGGCCCGGAAAACGAGTTCTTTATCTTTGATGGCGTCAAATGGGGCGACACCATGGGTAATGTGTTCTACCAGGTCGAGTCTGAAGAAGCTGCCTGGAACACCGGCAAAGATTATGAAGGCGCCAATATGGGTCACCGTCCTGGTGTTAAGGGCGGCTATTTCCCCGTACCTCCGGTCGATTCCTTGCAGGATCTGCGTTCTGCAATGTGTCTGACCATGGAAGACATGGGCGTACCCACCGAGGTCCACCACCACGAAGTGGGCACCGCAGGTCAGTGTGAAATCGGCAGCGTATTCAATACGCTGGTACGTAAGGCCGACGAAGTCCAGCTGTTCAAATACTGCGTACACAATGTGGCACACGCCTACGGCAAAACAGCCACCTTCATGCCAAAACCGCTGGTCGGTGACAACGGCAATGGTATGCACGTGCACCAGTCTCTGGCCAAAGACGGCAAGAACCTGTTCACTGGTGATCTCTACGGTGGCCTGTCTGAAACTGCACTGTTCTATATCGGCGGCATTATCAAGCACGCCAAGGCACTGAATGCATTCTGTAATGCCTCAACCAATAGCTATAAGCGCCTGGTTCCCGGCTTTGAAGCACCGGTGATGCTGGCTTATTCTGCGCGCAACCGCTCGGCCTCGATTCGTATTCCGTATGTGAGCAACCCCAAAGGTCGCCGCATCGAAGTACGTTTCCCGGATTCGACCGCCAACCCTTACCTGGCTTTCGCTGCCATGCTGATGGCGGGCCTGGATGGCATTCAGAACAAGATCCATCCTGGTGACGCTGCCGATAAAGACCTGTACGATCTGCCACCTGAAGAAGAAGCCAAAATCCCACAGGTGTGCTTCAGCTTCGAAGAAGCTCTGAAAGCACTCAGCACTGACCGCGAGTTCCTCAAGGCTGGTGGCGTTTTCGACGATGACATGATCGACAGTTATATCGCCCTGAAAAGCGAGGAAGTTCAGCGTGTACGCATGGCCACTCATCCCTGCGAATACGACCTGTACTACAGTGTATAAACCCTTACCATTTGGTTAAGCTATGTAAAGCCCCGCTCTGCGGGGCTTTTTTATTGATATCAGATTTTGCCAATAACAACATAAAGGACTATGCTCTCGGCATGCGCAAATACTTTTTAGTCCTGTTACTGCTTGCACCTTTATCTGCAATGGCGGCTATCTACAAATCTGTCGATAGCAATGGCGATGTGGTCTTCAGCGACAAGCCCAGCCCCAATGCAACAGAGATCCCTACGCCCACCCCCAATACGGTTCACCTGCCCAAGGCACCACCACCTGAAGTGGCGAAAAAAGAAAAGAAAGCCAAAGATACCGTTTACACCAGCCTGGTTATCACCAGCCCCGGCACCAATGAAACCATCCACAGCAACCCCGGCATAGTCAACATCACGCTGCAGCTCACACCAGCGCTCAATATCAAAGCAGGTGACCGGGTAAATATTCTGGTGGATAACTACGTGTTACTCAGACAGACCAGTCAGCTCAGCGTGAAGATTCCGGATATCAACCGCGGCACTCACAGTGTGCAGGCGATAGTGACTAACAAGCAGGGCGCCACCCTGATCAAAAGCGACGAAGTGCATTTTTTCATGCGACGCCAGTCAATACTCAACAAACCCGGCGCCAGTCGAGTCTCACCTCATGACGCCGCAGGCAATCTGATTCAACCAGGCCCACAAAACACATGGTTCAAGCCTGGCAGCGTCCCACCTTCAGCCTCCAAATAGACACCCTGACCCCTTGTATTTTTGCATCATTATGGTGCATTATAATGCCTGACCACTGAGCAAGCCCGGCAAAGCCCGCCTGATTTCACACCATATTTTCTGGCAATTTGTATCTACCTGTTTTACATATAAATATTTTCAGTTTTTATCGGTTAGAAAATCTCAGTCATATACTAAAACTGGTTCGGATATTGCTAATAGGAAGTAATGAACACCAAAGCTCCAACACCACCTTTACAGCACATTCTGGAAAATCTGCACTCAGCCATCATCGTGGTCGATGGAGAGCTATGCATTGAATACATGAACCCTTCGGCTGAAATGATGTTTTCTATCAGCAGCGCGCGGGCACATGGAAAATCACTCCACGAGCTCATCGCTAATGAGCCCGAATTTTTCGACCGCCTTGAACGGTCGCTGGTCACCAGCCATCCCTACGCGGTTTACGAAGCCAATCTCACCAGTTCCAACGGCTATAAGCTTGCGGTCGACTATATGGTGTCACCACTGGAATATGGTGAAGACAACGACTACATGCTGATCGAATACGTCAGCATGGGTCGTCACCGAAAAATCGCCCAGGAAGAGCATCTGCTCAGCCAGCACGAAGCCAGCCGCAGCCTGCTACGCGGCCTGGCCCATGAAATCAAAAATCCTTTGGGAGGACTGCGCGGTGCTGCGCAGCTGCTGGAGCGCAAACTCAAAACCGATGCGGACAAAGAGTACACCAATATTATTATTCGTGAAGCTGACCGTCTGCAAAACCTGGTTGATCGCATGCTTGGGCCAAGCAATTTGCCACAAAAAAACTACGTCAACATCCACAAGCTTCTAGAACACACCCAGCAACTGGTTCAGGCAGAGAACCCCGGGCTTGTTTTTGAGCTGGATTACGACCCCAGTCTGCCCGATATTTTTGCAGACGAATCGATGATTATACAGGCGCTGCTAAATATTACGCGTAATGCAGTCGCCGCCGTTAACGAACACGGAATCATCACTTATCGAACACGCGCACGACGCAATTATGCCATTGGCCACCACAGTTACGCCCTGGTCGCTCAAATTGACATTATCGACAATGGTGAAGGCATTCCAGATGACATACGCGAAAAAATATTCTTACCGATGGTTACCAGCCGGGCCGATGGCACAGGCCTGGGACTATCGATCGCACAATCACTTATTAATCAACATAACGGACTGATCGATTGTCAGAGCGAACCTGGCAATACGATCTTTAGCCTGTTGCTTCCTCTGGAGAATGGACATGAGTAACACTATCAATGTCTGGGTCATTGACGACGATGACTCCATACGCTGGGTACTGCAAAAAGCCCTGGAAAATGCTGGCATGCATGTCACCAGTTTTGATCGCGCCGATGGCGTTATCGAGCAATTACAACATAATGAGCCTGACGCGATACTCACCGACATTCGCATGCCCGGAATGGACGGATTAAGTTTGCTCAAAGCCCTGTCCGAGTCGTGGCCTTTTATTCCTGTCATCATTATGACCGCGCACACTGATCTGGACAGCGCGGTATCTGCCTACGAAGGTGGCGCATTCGAATATCTTCCAAAACCGTTTGATATTGATGATGCCGTTTCACTGGTACAACGCGCCTCAGCAAAGAAAAATGAAACCGCCTCACAATCATCTTCGAAATCTGATCTGCCTGATATTATTGGTGAAGCGCCTTCTATGCAGGAAGTGTTTCGCGCTATCGGTCGCTTATCCAAATCTAATATTAATGTTTTAATCACTGGCGAATCAGGAACCGGTAAAGAACTTGTCGCGCTATCACTGCACAGACACAGCCCGCGTTCGAACAATCCTTTCATTGCAATTAACACAGCAGCTATTCCGAAAGACCTGCTCGAATCTGAATTATTCGGGCATGAAAAAGGCTCGTTTACTGGTGCCCAGGCACAACGCAAAGGCCGTTTTGAACAGGCCGATGGCGGCACTCTGTTTCTCGATGAAATTGGTGACATGCCAGCAGAATTACAAACACGTTTATTGCGCGTTCTTTCCGATGGCGTATTTTATAAAGTTGGCGGACACACACCGATCAAAGTTGATGTGCGCATTATCGCGGCCACGCATCAAAACCTGGAAGCACGGGTCAAACAGGGATTATTTCGTGATGACCTGTATCACCGACTCAACGTTATTCGCATCCATTTGCCAGCATTGCGTGAACGTCGCGAAGACATTCCTGCGCTGCTCAGGTTATTTCTACAACGCGCCACCGAAGAGCTCGGCATGGGACCGAAAAAGCTCCTGCCCGAGGTTGAACAGTATCTGTCAACCATCGACTGGCCGGGGAATGTGCGCCAGCTGGAAAACACCTGCCACTGGCTGGCCGTCATGACTTCGGGACAGACCATTCATTTATCCGACTTGCCCAGCGATCTTCAGGCGGGTGATCTCAGTGCCGACCAGACCGCTTCTAGCAACTGGCAGGACTCCTTGCAAAAACAGGTGGAACAGGTGCTGGCGTCGGGAAAGTCCAACCTGATCGCCGACCTTATTCCACAGGTCGAAACCATTTTGATCAAGGCAGCACTGAAACAAACGCGCGGCAGAAAAAACGATGCGAGCAAGCTACTGGGCTGGGGTCGGAATACCCTGACCAGAAAAATAAAAGAACTCGAACTTGAG
>CAYRNH010000019.1:0-18863 GCA_964425515.1 uncultured Thiotrichaceae bacterium
CCCAAACTCGCGCTCACTATTTTGTCAGGCGTGAGCAGTGATGAATTTACCCGCTGTATTATCGAAAGCGATGCCCGGTCTCTAACCGCCTTGCCGGGGGTGGGTAAAAAAACCGCCGAGCGTTTGATCGTAGAATTACGCGATCGCCTGGGGGATGATATTCAGGCGAGCCTGCCCGGTGCTAACAATGCTGCCAGACTGGAAACGCCACCGGCGAACCCGGTCAGTGATGCGGTCAGTGCGCTGATTTCGCTGGGTTATAAGGCGCAGGACGCGAGCCATATGGTGCGTGCGGTGGCCACCGAAGGACTGGCTACCGAAGCCATTATCAAGGCCGCGCTACAGTCAACGGTTCGAGGATGATCATTATGAGTGCATGGATATGAGTGAAGCGCGCATTATCTCTGCTGAGCAGGGCGCAGACGAAGTCGCCATTGATCGCGCGATTCGGCCACAGTTTTTAAAAGATTATCGCGGCCAGCCTGGGGTCACCGAGCAGCTCGATATTTTTATTCCGGCAGCGCGTGCGCGCAAAGAAGCGCTTGATCACGTGCTGTTTTACGGCCCGCCCGGTCTGGGTAAAACCACGCTGGCGCATATCGTCGCCAATGAAATGCAGGCGCGTTTGCATTCAACTTCCGGTCCGGTGCTGGAAAAGCCCGGTGACCTGGCGGCACTGCTGACCAATTTAGAACCGCACGATGTTTTGTTCGTGGACGAAATTCATCGTCTCAGCCCGGTGGTCGAAGAAATTCTGTATCCGGCGATGGAAGATCACCAGCTCGACATCATGATAGGTGAAGGTCCGGCAGCGCGTTCGATCAAACTCGACCTGCCACCGTTTACCCTGGTGGGTGCTACCACGCGCGCGGGGTCGCTGACATCACCACTGCGCGATCGTTTTGGCATAGTGCTGCGCCTGGATTTTTACAACGTGTCCGATCTGACTTACATCGTCGAGCGTAGTGCAGATATTCTCAATGTCGAAATAACACACGAGGGTGCAGAAGAAGTCGCACGCCGGGCGCGCGGTACTCCGCGTATCGCCAATCGTCTACTGCGCCGGGTGCGCGATTATGCCGAAGTGAAATCCGATGGCACGGTGAGTGCCGAGGTCGGTCACGCTGCACTGGAACTGCTCAAGGTCGATCCGCTGGGTTTTGATGTCATGGATCGGCGCCTGCTGCTGGCGATTATTGAAAAATTCGACGGCGGTCCGGTCGGGGTAGAGAACCTGGCCGCCGCGATCAGTGAAGAACGCGATACCATAGAAGACGTGATCGAACCGTATCTGATCCAGCAGGGGTATCTAATGCGCACCCCACGTGGTCGCGTGGCGACAGCAAAAGTGTACCGGCATTTTGGTTTGCCTGCGCCGAGCGATGAACCGCCTGCGCAGACGGTTCTTGGTCTTGACGATCAATAAATACACCTGTGAATAAATAAACAGAGTAATTTTTGAACGTGACAGAGAAACACGGTGAATTTTGCTGGCCAGTGCGTGTCTACTACGAGGATACCGATTCGGGCGGCGTGGTCTATTACGCCAATTACCTGAAGTTTATGGAGCGCGCGCGCACCGAAATGTTGCGTAATATTGGTTTTGAGCAGGACCAGTTAAGACAGGAGCAAGGCTTAATATTTGCTGTGCACAGTGTTGCGATCAAATATAAAAAACCGGCTGTGTTTAATGATGAACTTATGATCACCAGTACTATTAACTCGTTGCGCCGGGCGAGTCTTGGTTTTACCCAGCGAATCCATCGTCAGTCAGATCAGCTGCAGCTATGCACTGCAGAGATTGTGGTTGCCTGTCTCAAGGCCGAAAATTTTTCGGCATGTGCCATGCCTGATAATATCCTTAACAAACTAAAACAGAGTTACTGAGCATGGAAACAGATATGTCGTTAATGTTACTGGTGGTGCGCGCCAGCATACCGGTGCAAATCATCATGCTTATCTTGCTCGCGGCGTCGGTCACCTCGTGGATGGTCATTTTTCTCAAATACAAGCTGCTCAAACAGGCGCAGCAGGAAGCATTGCGTTTTGAGGATCAGTTCTGGTCGGGGATCAATCTTTCTGATTTGTATACTCAGGTCAAGCGCCGCACCGATGTCCTGAGCGGACTGGCAAAAATATTCGAATCGGGATTTTCCGAATATGTGCGTATGCACAAACGCGGCGGCAGCAACACCGAGATGATGCTGGCCGGCGTGCAACGTAGCATGAAAGTCACACTGGCGCGCGAGGAGGATCGGCTCGAAGCCAATCTTGCGCTGCTGGCTACGATTGGTTCCACCAGTCCGTACATCGGCCTGTTCGGCACGGTCTGGGGCATTATGCATTCGTTCATTGCATTAGGTTCGGTGCAGCATGCCAGTTTGTCGATGGTGGCGCCGGGTATCGCGGAAGCGTTGATCGCTACCGCTATGGGCTTGTTTGCCGCGATCCCCGCGGTCATTGCTTACAACCGTTATGCTGAAAAAGTTGATCGCATTGCCGGCGCCTATGACAACTTCGCCGAGGAGTTTGCCACCATTCTTCAGCGTCAAAGCCTTCGCATGCCGGAAGAATCAAGCAGCGATGCGGAAGTGAGTGCGTGAGCAGAAAGAAACACAAACTGGCGTCCGAAATCAACATCGTACCGTATATCGATGTCATGCTGGTATTGCTGGTGATATTTATGATCACCGCGCCTTTGTTGCAGGAAGGGGTTGAGATAGAACTTCCACAGGCGAGCGCCAAACCTCTGTCCCCTGACCAGCGTGAACCACTGGTATTAACCGTTAGTAAGAAAGGTGAGTATTACCTCAACGTGGGCGATAACAAAGATTCGCCGATTGATGCACAAACGCTGGTGGATCGTGTTGCTGCGGTGATCAAGTACCATCCTGAAACGCCGGTACTGGTACGTGGCGACCAGGCTGTGGACTACGGCAAGGTCACGACCGCGATGGTTTTATTGCAAAGTGCTGGTGTGGGAAAAATTGGACTGATGACGCAACAACCGGATGTTGCCGGTACTGCGCATTAAGGCGGAATGAGCTTCATGGGTTCGACGAGCTTATGGCAGGACGTTAAAAAAAATCCGCGAGTGCTGGTGTTTGCTGTGCTTCTGCATATTGTGCTGATCGCGCTGTTGAGCTTCAACCTGCTCAATAGCGAAGTACCCAGATCGGTTACTTCAAAAAATGTTACGGTGAAGGCGGTTATGGTTGATGCCGGCAAGGTTGATGCCGAAGCGGCCAAACTTAAACAGCAGGCGGCATTGAAAAAACAGCAGCAACTGGCCGCAGACAACGCGCGTAAGCAGGCAGAAGCCAAAGCGCGCCGTGAACTGGAAAACAAGCAACGCCAGCTGGCAGCACTGGAAAAGAAAAAACAGCAAATGGAACAGGCGCAGCGCGCCGAACAGAAACGCCAGGCGCTAGCGAAGCAAAAACAGGCCGAAGCAAAAAAGCGCAAGGCAGCAGAGGCCAAACGCCAGGCAGAATTAAAGCGTAAACAGGAAGCAGCAAAGCAGGAAGCAGAAAAGCAAAAGCAGCTGGCACAGGCAGAGGCGCAACGTAAACAGGCAGAAGCGGATCTTCAGCGCAAGATCGCAGAAGAAGAGAAAAGTGACGAGGAAGCGCGCCAGCAGGCAGCGCGCGCACGTATGCTGGATGTTCTGCGTGCGCAGTATGTTAAGCTCATCGAGCAAAAAGTAGAGGGCAACTGGTTGCGGCCAGCGACCGTGTCCAGCGGAGATTCGTGTGACGTTATCGTGACGCAGACGGTGATCGGCGATGTCATCAGTGTTCATTTGCAGGGTTGTACCGCGGATGCTGTGTTTCAGCAATCGGTCGAACGTGCGGTCTGGAAATCGTCGCCTTTACCACCTGCGCCAAACCCGGATGTATTTGACCGTGAAATTCATTTTACTTTTAAACCGAAATAAGAAACTGTAGATTGAGCAGTCAATGAATATTAAATTTATGAATTTGAAACGATTTTTTGCTGCCGCTATTTTGCTGTTTGCGGCCAGCAACGCCAGTGCGGTGCTCAATATTGATATCACCGAAGGTGTGGAAGGTGCGCTGCCGATTGCGGTCATACCGTTTCAGTGGAGTGGTGGCCCCAAACTTGCGGACGCTGATGTTTCCACCATTATTACCTCTGATCTTGCGCGTAGCGGTCAGTTTTCGCCCTTGCCTGAAAAAGATATGTTGTCGCGTCCGACCTCGCCGAGTCAGATTGACTTCAAAACCTGGCGCATAGCGGGCATTGACCATCTGGTGATTGGTGATGTTCAGCGCTTAAAGGACGGAACCTACCAGGTTCAGTTCAGATTATTTGATGTGCTCAAAGGGCAGCAGGTGCTGGGTTATAGCTTCAATGCCAATGCCCAGAGTCTGCGTTATGTTGCACACCGTATTAGTGATTATATTATTGGCAAGATCACGGGGCTGGGGCCTGCTTTCGATACGCGCATCGCTTACATTACTTCGAATCGTACAGTCGATAATAAAACCGAGTACCGTTTGCAGGTGGCAGATACAGACGGTTTTAATTCGCAGACACTGCTGACTTCAAAACAGCCAATTATGTCGCCGGCATGGTCTCCGGACAGCACAAAAATTGCCTATGTATCGTTCGAGAGTGGTAAACCAGCAATTTATATACACAACATCAGCACCGGCAAGCGCGAAAAAGTGGCGTCATATAATGGAATTAATGGTGCACCGTCATGGTCACCCGATGGTAAACAGCTGGCGATGACTCTGTCGAAAGATGGCAATCCGGACATTTATATTCTGAATCTCGAGACGAAACAGCTGACGCGTATTACCAATCACTGGTCGATTGATACCGAAGCCACCTGGATGCCGGATGGCAAGTCACTGGTATTCACCTCAAGCCGCAGTGGCAAGCCACAGATATATCAGGTTGATCTGTCCAACCTGTCGCAGGTCAAACGCCTGACCTTTGAGGGTGATTACAATGCGAGCGCAAGTGTATCGCCAGATGGCAAGATGATTGCCTTTGTTCACGGTGAGGGTAATATCTTTCGTATTGCGGTGCTGGATCTTGATACTGGTGTGATGCAGATATTGACCGATGGCCCGGAGGACGAATCGCCTGATTTTGCGCCCAACGGCAGTATGATCCTTTATGCTTCTCAGGTGAACGGACGTGGTGTGCTGGCGGCTGTTTCTACCGATGGCAGGCACAAACAGCGACTGGTGTTGTCCGATGGTGAAGTGCGCGAGCCTTCGTGGGCACCCGTTAGAAAAACCAGTCATTAGAATTTACGTCAGCCCGTTTTGGGCTGACTTTTTTGCAGGGTGAAATTAATGAAAAAGATAATATTGGCAAGTGTGATGTTGTTGATGCTCTCGGCCTGTGGCGGTCAGCAGGCGGTACGTGATGATTCGGCTGCTGCGGCAAATAAAACTGAGCAGAGCACTGCTCAGGCAGGCAGTGTTACAACACCAGCCGTTGCAGCTGAAACCACGCTGGCTGGACAAAAATATAACATCTCGTATGAAAATGGCGCGATCAATGATCCGGGAAATATTCTCTCGCAGAAAACCATCTACTTCGATTTTGACAGTAGCGAGCTGAAGCCTGAATATCTTGATCTGGTGAAATATCATGGTAAATATCTGGCCCTGCATCCAGACGTTCATGTTCGCCTCGAAGGCCATACTGATGAACGTGGCTCGCGCGAGTATAATATCGCGCTGGCGGATCGTCGTGCCCAGTCTGTTAAGCGTCTGATGATGTTCCAGGGCGTGCGCGATGACCAGATCACCATTATCAGCTATGGTGAAGAAAAGCCTGCTGATCCCGGCCACAACGAAAAGGCCTGGGCCAAGAATCGCAGGGTTGAAATCGTCTACGAATAATCAATAATCTACGCATTAATTCGGGGAGTAAACGCATGTCATTGCACATGTCAAAACGACTAAAGCAGGGCGCTGCCAGCATTATGCTGGCGGGGCTTGCTGGCCTGTCCAGCACTTCGCTGTATGCGGCAGACAGCATCTTGTCGAATATGACCGTGGAGCAGCGGCTGGAGCGTGTAGAGCGTCTGGTCGGACCTGATGTTCTGCAAAAACAGGCACAGCAAATGGATGAATTGCATCAGGAAGTATCGCAGTTACGCGGCGAGGTTGATCAGCTGAACTACGATCTTGACATGATTAAACAACGCCAGCGAAGCCTGTACCTGGATATGGACAGACGACTGAGTGCGCTGGAGGCTGGTGGCAGTAGTGTTCACTCATCAGGCGTTGCGCCACCGGTGGTGGGGTCGGGTTCTGCTCCAGGAGCAGCCGCCGCAGCGACAGGTGCAACCAGTACGACCTCAGCTGCAGCTGCTGGCAGCGATGCCGATGGTCAGGATGCTTATGCAAATGCGTTTAATTTACTCAAGGAAGGGCGCTACCAGCCATCGATCACGGCTTTTCATGATTTTCTGAAGACGTATCCGCACAGCCGCTATGCTGATAATGCGCAATACTGGCTGGGTGAGGCCAATTATGTGTCGCGCGACTACAAAACAGCGCTGGAAGAATTTCAACGTCTGATTGCACAATATCCGGATAGCACAAAAATACCTGGCGCCAGGCTCAAGATTGGTTATGTGTATTACGAACTGAAAAACTGGTCAGCAGCACGTGACAGCCTGCAGCAGGTGATCAAACTTTATCCGAACATCCCGGTGGCCAAAAAGGCGCAGGAACGGATTGACCGTATGCAACGCGAAGGCCATTAAGCCATTCAATCTACTTCCTCATGACTGAACCAGCAGCGCAGCTTTCACGTTTGCGCGTCACCGAAATTTTCCATTCTCTGCAGGGCGAGACCCGCAGCGTTGGTGTGCCCACCGTGTTTGTGCGGCTCACCGGCTGCCCACTGCGCTGTGTGTACTGTGATACCGCTTATGCTTTCAGCGGTGGCGAGTGGCAGCCTGTTGCCGAGATACGCAAGCAGGTCGCGTCTTATGGCGCGCGTTATGTCACTGTGACCGGTGGTGAGCCGCTGGCACAAAAAGCCTGTCTGGAGCTGCTCTCGCAGCTCTGTGATGATGGTTACGAAGTCTCGCTGGAAACCAGTGGTGCCATGGATATTTCCGGGGTCGATCCCAGGGTAGTACGTGTGGTTGATATCAAAACACCCGGTTCTGGCGAGGTGACAAAAAATCTCTACAGCAACATCGATTTGCTCACCGACAGAGACCAGCTCAAGTTCGTGATTTGCGATGCGGCTGATTACCAGTGGTGTCTGGACACCATGGCGGAGTATGAGCTGGCTGATAAATGCGAGATTCTATTTTCGCCAAGCCATGAACAGTTCCCGGCAGCAGAGCTGGCCGAGTGGATCTTGCGCGACAAACTCCCCGTGCGCCTGCAGATCCAGTTACACAAATATCTCTGGGGCAATCGGCCGGGCTGTTAATGAAAGCTAAACCAAAAGCCATCGTTCTGTTATCGGGTGGGCTGGATTCGGCCACGGTGCTTGCGATCGCGCACCAGGATTTTGAGGTGACCGCGCTCAGTTTTGATTATCACCAGCGGCATATCTCCGAACTCAATGCAGCGCGCGAGCTGGCGAGTCACTACCAGATCGAGCACCTGATTATTCGCCTGGATGACGGGGTACTGGGCGGTTCGGCGCTCACTGAAGCGTCCATTGATGTGCCGGTGAGCACCGATGGCCACGATAACAGCGGCATCCCGGTCACCTATGTGCCCGCCAGAAACACAGTGTTTCTCGCGCACGCACTGGCCGTGGCCGAGATACGCGGTGCGGCCGATATTTTCATCGGCGTGAATGCGGTCGATTACTCGGGTTACCCTGATTGTCGGCCAGAGTATATAGAAGCTTTCACCGAGATGGCCAACCTGGCGACACGCGCAGCGGTGGAAGGCCAGCGCCTGCATATTCACACGCCATTGCTTGAAATGTCCAAGGCAGAGATTATTCGCACTGGTAGCGAGCTGGGGGTCGATTACAGCCGGACCGTGTCCTGCTATCAGGCAGACGCTGAGGGACGTGCCTGCGGGCTGTGTGATTCCTGTGGTTTTAGAAAGCAGGGATTTGCCCAGGCCGGGATTCCTGATCCAACGCGTTATACCGAGCCGAGCCATTAATCGAACGGCACTGTTTGTTTTTATCGGCCGCTCCATGTATCATGCGCGCCTTCGGGTCGTTAGCTCAGTTGGTAGAGCACCGGACTTTTAATCCGATGGTCCCGCGTTCGAGTCGCGGACGACCCACCAGTTATTGAGTACAGTTTTACAGACAAAAAAAACCCCGCATCGCGGGGTTTTTTTTTGTCTTAGCAGATAGTGCTTTTATTCACGTATGCTTGGGCCATTTACCACAAGACCATTACTCATATAGGTCTCAAAGTATTCCAGATCCCTGTACTCAACACTCTGTGCCTTAAACGGCTTGGCACGGACCTGCTTGTTACAACCAGCGTAGCGGCGATGCAGTGTACCCAGATTAGCCCACTTGTTGCGGTAAACAGGGAAGCCGGTGGGATGTCCAAGTGCCGGGCTTAGTGTGTTAGCACGGAGATGGCTGCCGGCATAGTAATAATGGCAGTCCGCACAGGCCAGGTTCAACTGACCGCGTTTGGCAAAAAAGAACTCCTTGCCGCGATTATAAGCTGCAAGCGCTTTAGGATCGTTCGGTATCTTGATGTTGAACTTGTGGCCATCGGACAAAGACGCCAGGTAAGCGCTGACCTGGGCGATTTTGCCTTTATCCCACCCATAAGGCTTTTCACCATTGTCGGTCAGACACTTGTTGATGGTGCCTTCAAGCGTAACCACTTCACCAGTGGCACTGTCGAAGTAAGGGTAGTTCTGACGGATACCTTTCTTATAGTTTGGAAAGCAGTCGGAAAACCCTTTGCCGTTAGCAAATTTCTTATCAAACAATGCCTTGCCTTTGTCGAGGGCAGGTACATATGCAGGAAATTCCATAAAAGCTTCCCACTGCGCGCGGTGACCTTTGTCGATTGCGTACACGCCGTTCACGAAATCGCTGAACGGTGTTTTCGGGAACTTTTGAGTGAAATGTTTACGGAAAGCCTTCAAGTCTTGACTGGGCGTAGCATAGGAAGCGAGCGGAGTCACTACCATGAGCACAGACGCTATCACGAGAGCAATTTTATTCATTATTCACCTTCTGGTTTATTTTTTTCCGGTAGGTTTAGCAAGTCGATGTTTACTTAAGTGTTGTTTCTATCGAATCGCTTTCGCCCTTGTTGTCTACCCAGCTGATTTTCAGTGAGTCGCCAGATTTGGCGCCTTTGAAAGCGAAGGAGAGAAAAGGGTTTCTGGAGATCGAGCCATTCCATTCCGCATTCAATACGGATTTTCCAGCGCTCTCGCAGTGGACTTCCTGGATGAAATGCGCCGGAATTAACTTGCCGGTTTTTTTATCTTTGCGGAAGCCTGTTTCCATCGGGTGGCTAATGAGGCATTTAACGTTTGCCACACCGCCTTTTACTTTGGCACGAACTTTTATTGAATTAGCCATGTTTACTATAACCTCGTATCTTGTATTTTTAATTAGCCGCCGCAACCACCGATGGTGACTTTGACCTGTTTCTTAGCGCTGTAAAGCTTGCCGCCTGCTTTTACAATAGCGATGACGTCAGACGTTTTACCCATTTTGATACGGGTTGAAATGTCAGCTTCTGTGGTGGCGCCAAGATTGAAGGTTGCCGTCAATGGCTGTGCGTTATTTGCTACAAGAATACCAATGGATTCAACGTTGGGAATACTGCTGGTAATAGTCACTGGCACAACGGCTCCATTTTCAGCGATGTCAGGTGCTTTAAGTTTCACCTTGCTGCTGTTAGTCATGCTTGCATTACCCATGCTGGCTGTTAGCGCCGAGTTGACATCTTTGGCTTCGAATGCTTTTTTCGACCACGCCGCCATAGCGACTCTTGGTGTCAGCAGGCCTGCACTAATGGCAACACCTGCGGCACTGGCGGCCAGTGTTCCCTTTAGCAGAAATCTACGATTCTGGTTCATCTAGTTTTACCTCTTTAAAAAACGATTTTTATAATGTGTAGATATATTTTGTGATCAGGTCGATTTCATGGTCTGTCAGCACTTTGTTGGGGCCGAATGGAATCATGATCGTATTAGGATTTTTGACACGCGCATCATAAATCTGTGCTCGCAGGTCATCAATATTTGGGAAGCGTGCTTTCATCGACACCAATGGGGGCCCGATGTTTCCAGCAAGATCGCCTCCTGCCATTTCGTGACATGCAAGACAGTTACCTTTCTTGCGGTTAAATGCCAGTTTTTTGCCAGCAGCGATATCAGATGCACCGTCAGCATTAGCTATGGTGGGTGCTGCGAATAAACCGAGACAACCAACAATGGCTACGACGGATGCTGTTGTTTTTATAAAATGTGCGGATAGCCGCATTCTGTGCTCCTCCGAAAAATATTATGAAAGTCTGATTCAACGAGTGAATTAGGCCTATAGCATACTCCGAGATTCGTGTAAGGCAAGTGTTGTATGATATTTATTGCGCACTATCAAGAGAAAACCAGCATTATTAATATAATCTTATATTAGAGGTATTTTATATGCAGCAAAATAGTGAATAAATATCTTGTAGCTACGTCTTTACTCATTCGTTGAATTTTTTTCCTGTATTTCTTGCTTCAGCTGTTCTCTCTTTGCTTCCAGACGTTGTCGGCTACTTTCGCTGAGATTGGGTTGCGATAGCGCATTTTCATATTGCTGGCTGGCGAGTTCAAGATAACCTTCGCGTAAATACTGGTTGCCAGTGGATTCCAGTGCGGCCGCTGTCTGGCCGTTAATGAAATAGGCATGCGCAAGCTGTTGATGAATGACGGCCTCATCATCATATTGAAGCTGGTGCTTGAGTAAAGCGATACTTTTCTCGGCTTGATGATTAGCTGTCAGTGCTTCTGCATAGCGAATCGTGACGGGTAAATAATTTGGGTAAAAACTGTTCAATTGTGCCAGCGTATTGAGTGCCTTTTTCGTCTGGTTCTGATTTTCATAGGCATGTGCTAGCGCAAGTTTGATCCATGGATAGCTGTGCTTGCGCGCCAGCGCTTCGAGTATCGGTATGGCCAGGTCAGATCGCTGGGCTTTTATTTCCGCGATCGCTTTCTGGTAAAGTCCAAAAACATCGTTCGCTGTAGCGTCTTTTTTGATGAAAGTTTCAGGCTGATTGCTGGTAAGAACAGCGACTCTGGCTTTGGCAAATTCAAAATCATCACTGTCACTGGGCAATTTCACCTGCGTTGCCTTGATACGGTCTCGTGCTTCGGCGACGCGGTTTTCATTCAGTGGATGAGTCTGTAAATATTCAAGATTGTTGCCCTGGCTTTGTGCCAGCAGAATCTGGAAAAAATCGACCATGCCGTTCGGATCGATACCCGACCTGGTGAGTATGCCGATACCCACGCGGTCGGCCTCATACTCATTACGGCGGGTGAAATTGATCGCTGCCTGCTCGCTGCCAGCAATGCCGGTGAGAAGAACGGCCTGGCCAGCCTGCGGGTCCTGTGAGCCGACAAGGATGGCGGCGATGAGCGTGGCCAGGCTGGCAGCGGTGGATTTACCCGAGCGATCCATTGCACGCGCTATATGGCGTTGGGCGACATGTGCGATTTCATGTGCCATCACCCCGGCGAGCTCACTTTCGTTCTGCGCAGCTAGAATCGTGCCACTGTTGATACCAACGTAAGCATCAGGGCCGGCAAACGCATTGATAGGGCTGGCGTTGACCACAAAAAAGTGAAATTTCTTACTCGCCGCGTCCGAGTGCGACACCAGACGCTGGCCAAGGCTGCTGATGTAGTATTCGACCTGTAAATCATCAACAAACACCAGGCTGGCGCGCAGCGTGTGGTAAAACGCCTGGCCGAGCCTGGCTTCGTCTTTGCTACTAAAATTCTGCAATGTGGGGTCGCCCAGCTCGGGCAGTTCGGCTCGTGCAGCCGAACTGAGGCAGAGACTAAGGAATACAGCAGCAAGAACAGGGTGTTTCATCATCGGTAAAGCCATTATCAGTAACTACTGTAGACAGTCGCAGCGCCTGGAAGTTGATGCTGATTGTTGTGCTCAATTGCCCGTTTCTGAGCTGCCGCCAGTGCCGCCAGAGGTGCCTTTTTCATGGAAGTAGTTGAACCATACCGTTTTTTCAGTCCCGTTGTGCGATTTATCGAGAATCGGCGAGATTTTACCGCTGTGAGTTTGACTATATGCATTTCATGATCTATTAGTTGCTCTGGGCACATAACACAATTTTAACCGACTACATCGCCCATATTCGAGGAGAGTACTTAATGAAAACCTATATAAACAAAAAGTCAGTGCTTGCGGTGTCGATTGCCGCGGCGGTCCTTTCGGCCGCACCTGTCTATGCCACGAACGGCTATTTCTCGCACGGATACAGTACGAAAGAAAAAGGCCTGGCAGGCGCCGGTGCCGCTTATTCACAGGACGCACTGGCTAACGCTACCAACCCCGCTGGCATGGTCTTTGTCGGTGATCGCATGGATGTGGGGTTACAGCTGTTCAGTCCGTCGCCGCGCTCGTATACGGTGACCGGCGCCCCCAGTGGTGCTCCCGGTACCTTTGGGCTGGCACCAGGGAGTGTCGATAGTAAGAACGATTATTTTCTGATTCCCAGCTTTGGTTACAACAAGATGCTGGACACCATGAGCAGCTTCGGTGTTTCTGTTTACGGCAATGGCGGTATGAATACCAAGTATGAGTCCAATACGTTTGGAGCGGGCACCACAGGGGTCAATCTTGAGCAACTGTTTGTAAATGGATCTTATGCGCGCAAACTGAATGACAAAAATGCTGTGGGTGCGAGCATTATTTTTGCTTACCAGCGTTTTGCTGCGTCTGGGCTGGAAAACTTTGCCGGGTTCTCGTCTGATCCGAGCAATCTTTCCGGTAATCGCAATTCAACCTCATCAGGTTTTGGTTTCAAGCTAGGCTATCAGGGCGAGGTGGCTCCCGGTATTCGCCTGGGTGCGAGCTATCAGTCCAAGATGAGCATGAGCAAGTTCAGTGAATATAAAGGCCTGTTCGCTAACGGCGGCAATTTTGATATTCCTTCAACTTATACTGTCGGTATGGAATTCGATGCAGGGCCAACAGGTAAGGTGGTTGCCGACGTTCAGAAAATCAATTATTCAAAGGTGGATTCTATTGCGAATCCCATGATGAATCTGTTTACGAGCTGTACTCCTGGCGCAACTGGAGGTTCTGGTGCGGGTTGTCTGGGCGGTGCTAATGGCGCCGGCTTTGGCTGGAAGGATATGACCGTTGTCAAACTGGGTTATCAGTGGAATGCAGATAATACCGACTGGCGTGTGGGTGTCAGCAAAGGCAAGCAGCCGATACCGAGTTCAGAGGTGATGTTCAATATCCTTGCACCTGCGGTGATTGAAACACATTTCACTTTTGGTATGACCAAGCAGATGGCTAACAATCAGGAACTCAACTTTGCGGCCATGTATGCACCAAGCCATGAAGTTTCGGGTCCAAATCCAATGGAAGCTCCCGGTGCTCAGACGATCAAACTGAAAATGTCACAGTTGGATCTCCAGGTTGGCTGGGCATGGAAATATTAGATTGATTTTGAAAAGCGTTTAAAAGAGGCCCTTCGGGGCCTCTTTTTTTGGCCGTGAACTTTTCAGCGACACTGGTCACTAAAATCAGCGTTTTTGATACACGTTAAATAGTTAAAGCTATCGAAGATCAAGGAAGTGTTTTTGCAAGCAGCGCAATGGTTTAGTGCGGCCATGCTTTTATTATAAGTAAATTATAATAGACTAATAAAATGCTTAGCTGCATCAATGTCTTGCATATACACTGCAATCTGCATTACATTACTCAGCCGTTTCGCTGTCCAGGGGGAGGATGGTCTGTTCGCCAGACCATTCGTCTGTTAGTAGCGGAAACAAATGACATTAACAGGAGAGTAGTAGCATGATACAAATGAATAAAAACTGGTCGGCTCTTGTGGCCGTCGCCTTACTCAGCGCTAGTTCAACAGTGTTTGGTGCTGATGTAGAAATGAAGCCTTTTATCCTTGGCTCTACCAGCACGGCTGGCGACATAACGGCTAAAGCCACAGAAGTTAAGAAAGCACTTACGGATAATGGCTTTCAGGTTGTCGGAGAATACACACCATATGAAGGTGCTGATGTAATTGTCGCCACCAATGACACACTGAAAAAAGCGGGTGCTGAAAATAGCCGCGCTGGATATATCGCAGCAGAACGTGTTTCTGTCACCAAAGTCGGTAATGAACTTCAGGTAGCTTATTCCAACCCACCCTACATGGCTGCTGCCTATCACGTGAAAGCAGACCTTTCCAGCGTGAGCAATGCTCTGAAAACTGCTTTGGGTAGAATCAAGGAATACGGTCCGGACGAAGGCAAGACTGCGAAGCAGTTGGCCGATTACCACTATACTTTCGGTATGGAATATTTCGATGAACCTTACAAACTGAATTCTTTTGATACTCACGCTGAAGCCGTGGCTGCAGTTGAGAAAGGTTTGGCCAAGCACGCTGGCGGTACCACCAAAGTTTACCGTATTGATATTCCAGGTACTAAAGAGACTCTGTTTGGCGTAGGTCTTCATTCTGAAAAGAACAAGTATGCTGACGACAAGTACATCATGTCAGAAATCGACTTTAAGAAGATTCGTTCAACTCCACACCTTCCATATGAAATGCTGGTGACAGGCGGTAAGGTTGAAGCACTACATGCACGTTTCCGTATTGCAATGGACTTCCCTGATCTGAGCATGATGGGTTCTCACAGCTTCATGAATATCATGCCTACTCCTGACGCGATCAAGAGTGCGTTGACTGCAGCTGCTGGTGGCGAAGAAAAATCAGATTTCTAAATCTTTCTTCACATAAGCAAAATAGACCCCGGCCTGTCCGGGGTTTTTTTGTATGTCTTTAGCGATATAGCATGTTTTACTCAATTCCAGATAAATAGTCGGTGAAATTCTTCTCCTAAACGTATAGACTTCACGGTTTGCACACTCCATACACGGCAACAAAAGTGTATGATTTCAAAGATTTTTTGACAAAAAGAGTTAACAGTGGAACTGACTGGCGCACAAATTATTATCGAATGTCTGAAGGCGGAAGGCGTGGATTACGTCTTTGGCTATCCTGGCGGGGCTGTCCTGCACATTTATGACGCATTTTACGCGCAGGATGCGGTGCAGCATATTCTGGTGCGTCACGAGCAGGGTGCGACGCACGCCGCAGATGGTTACGCCCGTTCGACCGGCAAACCGGGCGTGGTGCTGGTGACCTCCGGTCCAGGCGCCACCAATGCGGTTACTGGTATTGCGACCGCCTATATGGATTCGATTCCGATGATCGTGATTACCGGTCAGGTACCCAAGCACCTGATTGGCAACGATGCTTTCCAGGAAGTGGATTCAGTTGGCATCACACGTCCGGTGGTGAAACACAATTTTCTGATCAAGGATGTCAAAGATATCGCCAGCACCTTCAAAAAGGCGTTTTATGTCGCAACGACCGGGCGGCCAGGGCCTGTTGTGATCGATATTCCAAAAGATATCACTGCGGATAAGTTCGAGTTTTCGTATCCGAGCGAGATCAGCATGCGCTCGTACAACCCGACAATGAAAGGCCATAGTGGTCAGATCAGGCGTGCGGCCGAAATGATTCTGTCGGCCGAACGTCCCATGATCTATAGCGGCGGTGGCGTCATTCTGGGCAATGGCTGCGATCAGCTGGTCGATTTTACCCGGCGTCTGGGTTACCCCATTACCAACACCCTGATGGGTCTGGGAGCATATCCCGCCAGCGACAAACAGTTTGTTGGCATGCTGGGTATGCACGGTACTTACGAAGCCAACATGGGCATGCACGGCTGTGATGTGCTGATCGCCATCGGCGCGCGTTTTGATGATCGCGTGACTGGCAATCTGGAAAAATTCTGTCCTTCCGCAAAGATTGTTCACATTGATGTTGACCCCGCTTCGATTTCTAAAAACGTCAAGGTGGATATTCCTATTGTGGGTGAAGTGGCTGAAGTGCTGAATGATCTGATCAAGGCACTGGACGCAACCGAGCAAAAACCCAATGCGAGCGCATTGCAAAAATGGTGGCAGCAAATAGATGAATGGCGTGAGCAGGACTGCCTGAAGTACGACCGCGAGAGCAAGATCATCAAACCGCAAATGGTGATTGAGGAAATGCACAGGGTCACCAAAGGTGACGCGTTTATTACCTCCGATGTCGGCCAGCACCAGATGTTTGCTGCACAGTATTATGGCTTTGATAAACCGCGTCGCTGGATCAACTCAGGCGGACTTGGCACCATGGGATTCGGTATGCCGGCGGCGATGGGTGTGCAGCTTGCTCATCCTGATGAACTGGTGATGTGTATTACGGGTGAAGCCAGCATCCAGATGTGTATTCAGGAACTTTCTACCTGCAAACAATATAATTTGCCGATAAAGATTATTAATCTGAATAATCGTTACATGGGTATGGTGCGCCAGTGGCAGGAGTTTTTCTATGAAAAACGTTATGCCATGTCCTACATGGATGCGTTGCCGGATTTTGTGAAACTGGCAGAGAGTTATGGCCACGTGGGTATGTATATCGACAAGCCTGAAGACATTCGTGGCGCGCTGGAAGAAGCGATTGCGCTGAAAGATCGTACCGTGTTCATCGATTTTATCACCGATCAGAATGAAAACGTGTATCCGATGATCCCGCAGGGCGCGGGTCTCAATGAAATGATACTGGTGTGATCATGCGACATATTATTTCTATACTGATCGAAAACGAATCGGGCGCTTTATCGCGTGTCGCGGGCCTGTTTTCAGCGCGTGGTTACAACATCGAATCACTCACTGTTGCGCCCACTGATGATGAGTCTTTGTCACGTATGACGCTGGTCACTTCGGGTACTGACGAAATCATCGAACAGATCAGTAAGCAGCTCAATAAGCTGGTCGATGTGGTCAAGCTGGTGGATTTAACTGAATCGCCTCATATCGAGCGCGAGTTGATGTTGATCAAGGTCGAAGCGGTGGCGGATACCCGTGAGGAAGTGATTCGTCTGGTGGATATTTTCCGCGGGCGCATTGTTGATGTGACTGACACCAGTTACACCGTTGAGATTACCGGCAATGGAGATAAGCTGGATGCTTTTGTGCAGGCGCTTTCCAGTATCAGCATTCTCGAAGTCGTGCGCTCAGGTTTGCTGGGAATTTCGCGCGGCGAAAAATCGTTAGGTTAAAAATGTGTTTTACGTGGTGTGGTCGAGCAAACCTTGATGGTGACTCGTTTTGATTGCACTGAAATATTAGATTTATTACTAAGCCTCTGGAATATACGAAATGAATATTTATTACGATAAAGACTGCGACCTCGATATTATTCGTGGCAAAAAAGTCAGCATTATTGGCTATGGTTCGCAGGGTCACGCGCACGCGAACAATCTTAAAGATTCGGGTGTCGACGTCACCGTTGGTCTGCGCGCCGGATCATCGTCTGCTGCCAAGGCTGAAAAAGCGGGCCTCAAAGTAAAATCGATAGAAGACGCTGTTGCTTCTGCCGATGTGGTTATGATTCTTGCGCCTGATGAACATCAGGAAGCTTTGTACAAAGACCAGGTCGAGCCAAACATTAAACAGGGTGCGGCAATTGCTTTTGCCCACGGTTTTAATATTCATTTTGGCCAGATCAAACCACGCGCCGATCTGGATGTCATCATGATTGCGCCCAAGGCGCCAGGTCACACGGTACGCAGCGAATTTGTGAATGGCGGCGGTATTCCGGATCTGATCGCAGTGTCGCAGGATGCTTCTGGCAAGGCGAAAGAAATTGCACTGTCGTATGCCTCGGCTATCGGCGGCGGTCGCACTGGCATTATCGAAACCACCTTCCGCGAAGAAACCGAAACCGATTTGTTCGGTGAACAGGCGGTTTTATGTGGTGGTACCACCGCACTGGTTCAGGCCGGTTTTGAAACCCTGGTGGAAGCCGGTTATGCACCCGAAATGGCGTACTTTGAGTGCCTGCACGAGCTTAAACTGATCGTCGATCTGATGTATCAGGGCGGTATTGCCGATATGCGCTATTCGATTTCGAACACCGCTGAATACGGTGATGTGACTCGTGGCCCGCGTGTTGTGAATGACAATACCAAGGCCGAGATGAAGAAAATTCTGGGTGAAATCCAGAGCGGTGAGTTCGCCAAAGAGTTCATTACCGAAATGCGTTCGGGCGCGAAGAATCTGGAAAAACTGCGCGAAAAGAGCCGTCAACACGGTATTGAAATCGTGGGCGCCAAACTGCGTGGCATGATGCCGTGGATACAGGCGAACAAGATTGTCGACAAAGCGAAAAACTAAACCGGGCCTGTGATGTCAGTATGATCGGGAGATCATGCACGGTAGAAGAAAAAAGGGCTGTTCAGCCCTTTTTTCATGGTCTACTATCAGAGTCAGTATTTTAATTTATTCTGGATATTCGCTTGGAAGATGAAACACCACTGAATCCGCATAAACCGCCACGTCGTGGCATTTATCTGTTGCCTAATCTGCTGACTACCGGCGGCCTGTTCGCGGGGTATTACGCCATTGTTGCAGCCATGGCTGACAAGTTTGAGCAGGCCGCAATCGCAGTGTTCATAGCGATGGTTCTGGATGGTCTCGACGGTCGGGTTGCGCGTATGACCAATACCGAGTCGGCCTTCGGCGCCGAGTACGACAGTCTGGCGGATATGGTGTCTTTTGGCCTGGCGCCTTCTCTGGTCATGTATGAATGGTCG